>JANXXY010000101.1 GCA_025350365.1 Bacteroidales bacterium
TAGGGATTCTAAACCCCATCACAACGACACGACTTTTTCGCAAAATAAGAAAATACTTTCTGAATGTATTGCTCGAGTTTCATGGACATAACGACCTTGGAATGGCCACCGCTAATACATTTATGGCTTTAAATTCAGGTGGCGGTTGCGCCAGTGTTACCGTGAATGGATTGGGAGAAAGGGCTGACAACGCAGCGCTGGAAGAAATTGTGATGGCTATGGAAATAAGCAGCACATCATATCATGGCATTAACACCTCTGTTCTTGGAGAATTGTCGCACTATGTAAGTGAGGCATCAGGCATTCCATTGGCTACCAATAAACCGATTACCGGAAGTATGGCGCTTAGCCATGAAACGGGCATTCATACCAATATC
This sequence comes from Bacteroidales bacterium, assembly GCA_025350365.1. Lineage (GTDB taxonomy): Bacteria > Bacteroidota > Bacteroidia > Bacteroidales > JAAUTT01 > JAAUTT01. The sequence goes on from JANXXY010000101.1 coordinate 378, forward strand.
CTGTTAAAGAACAGAGAAACATATCAAATAATCAAAGCCTCACGAATAGGACTCACAGAGCAAGATTTTGTGTTCGGAAAGCATGGCGGTAAAACAGCCCTGATATCGTTCCTAAACCAAAACGATATCAGCCTCACATGTGATGATTATTCAATCATCCTTGAACGGATAAAAATAAATTCCAACCATTTAAAACGCGAATTTACCGGGAAGGAAGTTCTGTCGTTGGCCGCAAGTGAAAAAATTTAAATACGGCTTCAATTGCCTCATCGATTTCTTTCCTTGTGGCATTTTTCAATACGTAGCCGGATGCACCATTTTTTGAATATAACTTTGTTTTTTTCGCTGGATATTTGCTTTAATGGTTTTTCTTATATTTTTTTACGGCCGCCAGAAAGTCGTCAAACAAAAACTCCGTATCAGTTGGTCCGCTTGATGCTTCGGGATGGAACTGGGTGGAGAAGAACGGTTTGGTTTTGTGTTTCATACCCTCGTTGGTATTATCGTTTAGATTGATGAAGTATGGCTCCCAATCGCTGCTCAACGTATTATTATCTATCGCGAAACCATGATTTTGGGATGTAATGTACGATTTCTTTGTACCAACTTTCAATACTGGTTGGTTATGGCTTCGGTGTCCGTATTTAAGTTTATATGTATCAGCACCAGCTGCTAGAGCCATCAATTGGTTGCCAAGACAAATTCCCATAATCGGCACTTCATCCGTAAATGCTTTGTTTAAATGATCAATGGCTACATCGCATTTTTTTGGATCGCCGGGGCCATTCGAAATAAACAGTCCGTCGTATTTCTCATGTGAAAAATCGTAATCATGCGGTACTCGCACCACTGTTGTGTCGCGGTTTAGGAGACACCGGATAATGTTGTATTTTACACCACAATCGATTAGCAGGATGCGATACTTTCCGTTTCCGTATGTTTCTTTTTTAGGAGTGCTAACCTGAGCCACTAAATGGTCGAGGTCTGGATTATACATCGCTACATCCTGATTGTTGTAAACCACTTTACCAAGCATGGTACCTTTTTCGCGAAGTATTTTTGTGAGTGCACGTGTGTCAATTCCATAGATACCCGGAACTTTATTTTCTGTCAGCCAGCTGGACAGACTCTGACTGGCATTCCAATGACTGTATTCCAATGAGTAATCGGAAACAATAAGTGCTGAAATATGAACTTTATGTGACTCGAAAAAGCGGAGTAGGTCGTTTTCCTTTTCCATTCCGGGTACTCCATAGTTGCCTATCAATGGATATGTAAGTGTAAGTATCTGTCCCTTATATGAAGGATCAGTTAAACTTTCGGGATATCCCGTCATGGAGGTATTAAAAACTACTTCACCTGATATGGAACCTTCGTAACCGAACGGTTTTCCGTGAAATTCTGTTCCGTCTTCAAGAACGAGTTTGATGTTTTCACTGTTGTTCATTTCTTTCTACCTTCCTCAAATTTAATTATGTCCTCCACCTGCTCAGGACCAATTCGTTTTGCAATAATTTTTTTGTTTTCGTCCAATAAGTATATCTGCGGGGTAGTATATACATTGTACAAATCCTTGTAATCGTAGTTATAAGGGCTCCATGCATTTATCCAGTCGTAGGTACTGTGCTCATTCACAAAGTCAATCCATTTGCGTTTACCTTCTACGCTCGAAATCATATGAATGGCAAGTATCTGCACACCTTTATCTTTTAGTTTTTGCTGATAAAGTGTATATAATTCAGGAATGATCTTTTTGCAATGCCCGCAATCGGCTTCCCAGAAAACTACCACTAAAAACTTTGCTTTGATGGAATGTAAGGTAATGTTATTTCCAATATATGGGTTGCTTTTTAAGGCAGTATCGTTTTTGGCAACCATGAAATGATCGGAAGGCACTTCCACTAGTTTTAAGTCGGGGGCAATGCAGTTGATCAGATTGGGTTTTGTTTTTGCAATCTCTTTTTTCAGGTTATCAGTGTATTTTTTGTCACTCCACGTAGCATACGGAAGGTACCATTTTTCGGCCACATGCACCAACACAGCATCCTGTCCCATAATTTGCGAAGTAGCATACTGGTTAAAAAGGGTAACAAGCATAAACCGAAACAATTCCTCGTTTCCGCGAACTTTTTCAATTAATTGATCCACTTCTTTACTAATGGTATCCGGTATTTGTGGTATCACCTTATCCATATAGTTTTTTACCTTTTGCTCGTAAAAAATGGTTCGCAACATTCGCGGATCAGTTAAGTTGAAATTATCGAAGTAATGAGACCGGTAATAACGGTATTGGAATGTTGAATCTGTAATTATTCCTTTTGCATCTTTAGGAGAATCAGGTACCTGAACATCCTCAAATGAGGTAAGTAGTGCTGTAAGGAAAAGCTTTGGATTGTCAGTTTTTATCTTCTGGATGAAGCCGATCACCTCCTGATGAAGTTTGTCGATGGCTTTGGTGAGAGAATCTTTATGTTGTGGCGATGTTGAATTTTTTTTCTTTTCAACCAGTTTGTTGGCAATATCTCCTTTGTCATTGATCATGATCCGGTAATCGAAAAATAGCTTATTCTCATTGGAGTTGATAAATTTTATCCCCTTCATCATATCGGAAGTGTCAGCCACTTCAATTGTGAATACCTGATTGTCACTCAATAGGATGTCGAAATATTTTTTGTTTGGCAGATAAATCCAATACATCCCGCCAGGCAATACTTTATTCTTTTTAAAAATTCCGAAACCTTTTTTATCCAGACGAACTGTATCGTCGGGATAAAATAATTTGTCGTTGGCAAAGTGATGGCCAAAAAGAATAGTTGAATCTTTAAAGGCGGGAACTTTAATTTTGATTTCGTAACCCTGAGCTAATGAAGAAGCTATACCAGTTGTAATTCCAATAAAAAGCAAAATTGACCTGAGGAAAGTTATCATAATATTATGTTTCTACAAATTTGACTATCAGGGTACCACCATCCAAAAAAATCGCACAAAAATACGAAAAAAATGTTATTAAGCATAAATACTTGGTATATTTGAGAAGAAAATTATTTTTGCCATGTAAATTTTAGATGAAATAAAAAATATCCTTATGCTGAGTTTATCCTCTTGCCTTGATATTATCACCAGGGAAATTATTATTCTTAAAGACGAAAACAAGCAACCCGTTGAATTATACCAACCCATACATTATATTCTGGGTCTGGAAGGAAAACGTTTACGTCCGGCGCTAACCTTGATGGCCTGTAATTTGTTTACCGACGATATTTCTCTATCAGTTAAACCGGCTTTGGCCATGGAAGTATTTCATAATTTCACTTTGCTGCACGACGATATTATGGACAATGCCCCTTTGCGCCGCAACCAGCCGACAGTGCATGAGAAATGGAATAATAACGTTGCGATACTTTCGGGCGATGCCATGCAAATTTTGGCGTATCAGCTTATTTGCCAGGCCCCTTCATCAAAACTAAAAGTATTGATTGATATTTTTAATACTACGGCTATTGAAGTCTGTGAAGGACAACAGTTTGACATGAATTTTGCCTTACGTAATGATGTTTCATTGGAAGAATATATTCGGATGATTGAACTAAAAACATCGGTACTTATTGCAGCGAGTTTGAAAATTGGCGCTCTTTGTGGTGAAGCCTCAGAAACAGATGCTCAGAAATTGTATGAGTTTGGACGGAATCTGGGTATTGCTTTTCAAATTCAGGACGATTATCTGGATGTTTATGCCGATCATAAATTATTTGGCAAAACAGTTGGAGGCGATATCGTTGAAAACAAGAAAACGTTTCTTCTTATCAAAGCATTGGAATTGGCAAAAGGGCAACAAGCTTTGACGTTGCAAAATGCCATAAATAGTCGCATTTTTGATGTGGCTGAGAAGGTGATGCAGGTTCGGCAAGTGTACGATGATTTAAATATCCCGCAAAGTGCCCGTGCAAGCATTTCCGCATATTCAGAAAAAGCATTCGGATTTCTTGATTCAGTAATAGTGCCTGATGAAAGAAAAACTATATTGCGGCAGATTGCTCTGGAGCTGATAAACAGGGAAAAATGAGTAAATGACACTTGAAGAGAAATTAGGAACGATACACGCAATTTCATCATTTACCACCCTACGTAAAGTTCATTTTTTATTTGTTGCAAACTATGGCGAACTGGGGGTTAAATTATCGCTGCCTTTCCATTTTTAGTTAAGTAATCTCAAATGGACAATATATTTTAAAGTTGTTCCCTTTTAGCAGGTTCCAGCTTAATCTTTTTGTTACCGCTAACTAATGATTCTAAAGGGATTCCTAAATATCTATTTAATAAAGTTATCATTTTAAAAGTCAAAGGCCATTTACCGTTTAAAACTTCTGACACTCTTGTCTTTCCTCCAAATAGTGACGCAATATCTTTTTGTTTCAGATTCATTTGTTATATTCTGAACTTTATTGCTTCTACCGGATTAGGGGCTTCTACCGCGTAATGTTCATGCTCGTATTTTTCAACTAGCAAGGATAAGAGTTCTATTTCTTCACCTTCAGGGCTTTCCGGCTCAATGGCAATTGTACTACTGTTGATTAACTTGTAAATACGTTCGCAAGGTTGGTTATATTCTTGCTCTGTTCTTAATATTTTAGTTTTCATAACTTACTGTTTTAGCGTCTATTTTATCATATTCCGCATGTGTGCCGAACCACACTACAAAAACAACTTTTAATTTATATTCAATATCAACGATTAACCGATAATCGTTGCCTTAGGCATTCCCATATTTCGATTTTAATTCATTTGTATTTTCCCATGTTGATAACCTAACTTCATAGATCCAAGCCTTTACAGATTCTTCTGCCTACTTGTATTTACTGAGTTTACAATACTCTGTTAATGTTTTTCCCTTTATGATCCTCATACTTTGCAAAGTTTGAAAAAGTTACCAAATAGGGTAATTTTTTCTAGTGATTATTTTATTTCAATAGATGATACTTTGATACAATTCAAAGCAGCTTGATCTTTATTTGATAACCTGTTGACATAAAAACAAAATACCGCTTTTACTTCAATTAGCAAAAGCGGTATTTGTAGTCGCGGTCAGAGACAAAGTGGTAATTTAACCAGTAAGAGCGACAACCGCGGTAACCTGAACGAAGCATTTGAATACGACGATCTGTATCGTCTTACCAAATCAACAATCATCAATAATGGTGGTCTCCATGGGTTAATAATATCTGCTAATGGATTTGAAATGGGAAACGTATTTTTAGTAAGTATTAATCTGTAAACTTTTTTTAGGACGAGTCGGAAAAATACCCTTAAGTTGCATAATAATGACAATTCAATATTTATTTTATTAATGAATTATCAAATTACATTCTACTTATATTTAATATTATAAATATATATAAAATTTTAAATCTGATAATTAAAATACAGCTTTTAAAAATCATTCCACTTTTTTACTACTAAAATAAATTTCTAAACCAATATTCGATAATTTAGTTTTCAACTATAAATTTTAATTTTATTATTTACTACTAAATCTATGAGTATGAGACAAAGAATTTTACTTGAAAATCGATGGAACTCTTTTAGAAAATCAATGAAAAAATTCATGTTATATTATTTTGGAAAAGGAGGGAAAATCGATCTAATATTCAAAATTATGGTTATCATTAAACTCACGTAGGTACCTTCGAGCTAACAAAATATTGAATTCTATCAATTCCAGCTTATTCAGTAACTGATTGACTTTTATTCAAAATAATTCCGTAAATTTCTTTTCAAAAATAGAATTTGTCTAAATAAATTTTCTATAAAAGGTAAAACATATTTTCGGTAAAAATCAAGTCTTTCGTAACTGTTTCGCCGAATAGACAATAAAATTCGTGCCACTGAAACGACGGCATTGGAGGGGAGTGAAGAAACAATTTTTCACCGACACTGGCGTTCGATTTTGGCGCATGATGAACTGGGGGTGGGAACTGTGCCGTCTTGGTGAAATTGGCTTCTCCTCTTTTGGCCATAAACTTCCATTGTCTTTGAATTGATTCCATTGAAGACGGTTCAAGGACCTGTACAAAAAGGAATGACGAGAAACTGTAAAGAAACCAGAAACTTCTTCAACCGATTAAGACTCACATTGGTTTCGCTTCAGTTGAAGTTAAAGTGATGCTGCTGAAGATGAGGAAAAATCCGGTGAGAAACATTGCAGGAATTAAA
>JANXXY010000114.1 GCA_025350365.1 Bacteroidales bacterium
AAGCATCCCTTTAGGTCAGTTACCGTTACTTTGTAATTGTCGATACCTACTGAGTCGAAAAGAATTGTGTTGTTATTCAGCGATTGCAATAGATCATTGCCTGAAGAATAGAGTTTGAATAAAAACTTACCATTGTTTGCATACCCACCCAGCGGGTTTCCTGTTATTGTCCCCAACGATATGCCGGGGCAAGGTGTGTTATTTGATACCAATGTTGGCGGCATCAATCGGTTGGGGTCTAAGCCAACAATGGATGATGTTGAGATAAGGCAACCTACACTATCTTGAGCCGTAATAGAATAGGATCCATTTGGCAGATTTATAAAAGGGCAATCGTTTTTGAATAACAATGCCTCGCCTACCGAAGCATTGTCAGAATTTATCGCCTGATACTGGATAGGGTAGAATATCCGTTCGCCGGGATCAACCGAAATTTGCAGTTGGCCATCATGGATGTTTTCGCACGATGCAAATGCGGGGTTTACAGTGGTAAATCTGAGAGTGTCGCTTGATATGCCAATGGGGTAATTGTTAGTTTTTTCACAAAGGTTAGCATCTTTAATGGTAACATCGTAATTCTTACTTTGCAAAGTGTACGATTCGTAAGATTTCGATTTTGAATCTGACCCGTTAAAATTGATGGAATAGTTGCCACGATTGTCGGGTGTGCCTCCGCTTACGGTAATGTGTATACCTCCATTGGATGCAGCCGCACAGGATGCTTTTACTAGTGTGTCTGTTTGTATTTTTATTGAAGTTGGGGCACGGGGTAACGTAATTAAGGGATGTTCATATGAGCAACCTAGTATATCCCTAATAAATATGGTAGTAGTAGTATCGTTCGGATTGAATGTTGTTGAAAGAGCCGTTGATTTCCAACTTTTATCTTTATTGGTACAATATTGGTAAGTTCCATTCCCTCCTAAAACGTCAATAGTGCTTATGCCCGATGAATCATAAGAGCATTTGGGCGTAACAATATTCACCTTATCTATATTTAAAGCTGCGGGTTGGGTTATTGGTATGTTTAATCCGGTTATTACTGCGTCACAGCCTGTTGCATCCTGTAAAGATATATTATTGTATGTACCGGCTGCCAGAGAGCTAATGGTTAATGTTGGGTTTGCATAAGATGAAGTAACAGAACTATTATCTAATGTTATTGATTTGTAGGCTTCAATGCCACCTATTACTTTTATCCGAATTTTGCCGTTGCCAGATTTATAGCATGTAAGGTTTTCGTGAGAAAGGGTGTCCAGGACTATGGGGGATGGTTTTTTAAAGTCAATGTCTCCAAAAGCGTTTCCTATAATGTCTTTTTGTTTTGCAGTACAATTTTTGTCTTTTATGATGATTGAATATTTTCCTGACCGCATTGAAATATCCCCATCGGAAGTTACAGATTGTGTATTAATGCTATCATTAATGGTATAAGGGCCTGTCCCATCCTTAAAAACAATATTTAGTAGGCCAGTATTGTCGCAAGCCCTAATATGATAAGGCTTAGTTGAATATGTGTATGGATAGCTTAGGGTTGCGGTGAATGGTTTAGGATCTTGAATTTCAATTACTTGCTCTTTTGGATAATACATTACCGTATTATAAAGCAAATACGCTTTTACTTTATAAAATCCCTTCGTTAGATTGTATGGAATTGTTTGTGTGCTGAAAGTAACATTGTCATTCAAAGAAGCAAGAGCTTTTTCGAAGTACAATTTGACGTTTGGTTTTGTGGGATGATCAATTACACGATCCTCTGATTTTACATTATTATCTGTACCTCTATTCTCATATATATCGGTATATTGATAAAACAGGTATAAATACTGTAATCCAGCTTCTTTTTTTAAAGCCGATAAGTCCCCCACAGTCAGGGAGGCCTGAGTCAAATCGCCAACACATTTAACTGGACTAGTATATGTTATTGAAACGGGAAGTTCATTTAGATAATAGAAGCTTTTTGGATCACTGTAAAATTCATGATCAACAACTTTAAATTTTAATCGGATTTGACACTCCTTTCCTAAAAAATCATTATTGCCAAATGCAGCAGAAATACTATTATATGATATCGTAATTTGATTATTAGTATAATCAATCATTGTGCTAATTCCCCTATAACTATATTCTGGTTCTGTAGCCAATTTTATTTGTACATAATATTGTTGACTGCAACCCAAGCCCATATTCTGCACATTTTGGTAGGTACCTGACTTTGGTTTTACATTTACTGTTAAATTATTCCCAACTTTATTAAATTTTTCATTTAAACTATTTAGCGTAAAAATTGGCATAACAGAATAATAGGCACAAAATGTTCGGGTTTCAGTTAATTCATCAAGTCCGTTGTTGTTTGTGGTTATGTTAAAATTGAAACTTTTATTAGTTGTATATCTATTACCAATATAATGATAGAAATATAATTCTATGTTTGAGGGTAGATCTTGAAAAAGGCAGGATGATTCTACAACATCTTTATGAGAAATATTTGAGGGAATTGTTGTTGTTGATTCCCAGAGTTTAGTTACATATGAACTATTTACATTAAATTTACCTATTATTGTAATACTCGGATAATGAAATGAATCAGCCGGATCAACGTTATAAGTACCTTTAATGTTAACAACAAAATTATAGCTTAAGTCATTTTCGTAATGAATCTGCCCATAAGACAGTTTTGATAAAGCCTGAAAAAGCAAAATACACAAAAGAATTTTTTTCATAAGTGTAGAGTTAGTATTTAAGTGTAATCTCCGGACTTATTACCAGAGAGTTTTCATCGATATATTTTACAAGATACCGATAGGTGGTGGCTGGTTTTATGAGAGAGTCGGTAAAGGATATTTGATTTCCATCCAGAACTTTGTAAGTACTTAACATTTTCTCGTTTTCGCTTCGGTAAAGAATAAATTTTCCTTTACCACTATATCCTTTCCAGTTAAGTTGAATATTTAATTTGTTGCGGTTTACTGTCCCTGTTAGCTGTAGGTTTGATTTACCTGAAAGATTTTTGCCGCTCATAATTTGAGCGATAGGCGAAACAAGCCCAGACTCGTCTTCAGCCTGCACGGCATAATTGTATATTATTTCTTTATCAGCCAGTGAATCGCAAAAATTATTACTTTTTTGGGGTAATGTATCCAATACCTCCCAGTTACTTCCTGGTTTTCTCCTAACAATTTTTTGTTTCACTGCATCTACACTATTTGAGGGTATCCATTCGATGCATACTCCTTTTTCAGTTGATTCAACCTTAATTAAAACGGGTGATGCCGGAGGCACTATATCCGGACGCTTTACTTCAAAAGCCTCCGAAAGCTCAGAGTGGTTCTGCCTCTTGTCAATAGCCATCAATTTGTAATATACTTTTTTGGTAAGGGTTTTTAATTTAATCTGATCGGTATAAATAGTGTCCCGTAACGGAGTAACAGTTATCTGTGAAAACTCCTCGTTTGGTGCATTTGCTCTGTAAATGCGATATCCATAAATATCCTCCTCTGGATTGGCTTTCCAGGTAAGCAACACTTTGCCTGTAGTGTCGGTTTTTGCTGTTAATTTAACGGGCGCCGATGGGGGTATGGAGTCGATTAATTGCACCAATACGGGGAATGAAATGATTGCTTCCCCGTTTTTGCCATTGGCCTGCACTACGTAATATGCCGTACCCAAAGGTTTGGTATCCAAAAATTTACGGGTATCAACAGTAAGTTGTCCTGTAATCGGTAAAAAAGCTTTGTTACTTTCGGTAGACCGTAAAACCTTAAATTCTTTGATAAGTTTTTCGGACTTCGATGAGTAATCCCATGTAAGTTCCACTCCCTCCTTAAGTGTTAAATGACTGGTAATGTGAGGGACTTCTTTTAACATTTCCTTGCCCATCGCTGATATGGTATCAGAAAAAGGCCCCTTTTCGCCAAAGGGGCTATTTCCTCGTACCCGGTAAATATATTTTTTATAGTTCTGAATGGTATCTATGTAAAAGTTGGTTTCATTATCTTTTGCATTTGGATAAGTATTCACCAAGGGTGCTTTGTTTAGTGTTTGAAACGTAGAGCCTCCGTCGTTAGAGCGTTGAAGCTCAAAAGAAGTATACGCATTTCTTCCGCCAGGCCCCCGCCAGGATAAGGCTATACTGTTGTTGGTGCCTTCTACTTCGGCGAATACCGGCTTTTGAAGGGGAACTCCTTCATCAACACTGGTGTAGACATAGGCGGTATCGGTTGGGATACTATCCGGGGCTCCAAAATATACCACATACAAATATTTCTCACCTTTTAGTACTTTTTTATCAGTAAACCATAATCCCATGGCGCGAGCTACTTTCGAGGATTGATCGGCTGCAAACAAGGCAAACGAATACCTGTTTTGCTGAACGCTTGCCCTGTTGAAAATATTCATTACCGCGGAACCTTGCGCGGCCAGCTCAAAATCTTTTCCATAAATAGCCTGGCGGCAATACCTGCATTATCATCAGTCTCTGAAAGTTTCTCCCAACTGTCGAGGTCAATGGGTTTTAAAGGTTGGGATGTTAAAATCTGATTGCGTTTCCCCGATACCGCTGCTCCATTCCGATAAAGCGTGTAGCGTTCCACGACATAGCCACTTTTGTTTCCTTTCTGCCAGCTTTCGTAGTTAACGGGTGCCCACCTAAGCATGATCGAGTCACTTGAAGGCCTTGCTATCATTCGGATGCCATAATGAGTAGTGTCTTGAGACATTGCAATATTGCACCCCAAAAAGGAGCAAATAATAAAAGCTTGTAGTATGGTCTTAAAAGTCTTTTGCATCTGTTTTAATTGAGCTGTTTAATGTAACTGTTTTTGAAGATGTAATAATGTTTTTCCCGGGTAGTATATAACTGAA
>JANXXY010000136.1 GCA_025350365.1 Bacteroidales bacterium
AAACAAAACAAGGATTTTCCATCTTTCAACAAAGCCTCAATTGCTTTTCTACTACAAAGTTTTTCTTCTTTTGAAAAGGAAAAATTCAATTAATTCAAATTTGGTATATAAAAAAAGCTGACACTTTAAATCTATAAGATCGCCGGAGTCAGCCTTATAATAAGGTAGTATTTAATTACTTTACTTTGCTTTCTTCTGGTTTTGGTTCTATTTGTTTACCGTTCTTACTGTCGTTTTTAGCTTCATTTTTGTTATGATCCTTGATAAAATGTTCCAAGGCCATAGTCATGGACGGAAATTGAGGCATTGGTGCCTGAATATCTAGGCGTAAACCAGCGTCTTTTATTGCTTTAGCGGTGGATGTTCCAAAACTTGCAATTTTAATTTCGGCTTGCTTAAAATCAGGAAAATTTTGTAATAATGATTTAATGCATGATGGACTGTAGAAAACAAAAATATCATATCTAATCCCAACTAAATCAGTTAAATCAGAACAAACATTGCGATATAAAACAGCCTTTGTGAATTTCAGTTTATTTTTTTCGAGAAGCTTTGGTATTTCCGGTTTATGCTGATCGGAAACTGGCAAAAGAAACTTTTCTTCCTTATGTTTTTGGAGGATGTCAATCATTTCGGGAAATGTTCCTTTCCCAAAAAAAATCTTCCTTTTACGATACACAATATATTTTTGCAGATAGAATGCGGTAGATTCCGACATACAAAAATACTTCAAAGCATCTGGCACAGTAATTCTCATCTCCTCGCAAATACGAAAGAAATGATCGATAGAAGTTTTACTTGTAAAGATGACAGCACCATGGGCCAAAATATCTATACGGCATTGTCTGAATTCTTTTACCGATACACCCTCAACAAAACTAAACGGACGAAAATCAATCTTTAGATTGTTCTTTTCAGCCAGCTCAAAGAAAGGTGATTTTTCCTGGTCAGCGGGTTGTGGCTGGGATACCAAAATTTTTTTAATTTTCAATGCTGTAAATTTTTAAGTTGTACAACTGACTTAGATAATATTAAATCAATGTCGATGAATATTTTACAATTAAAAGTACTGGTAAAATTTCAACCGCACAAAGATACAAAATCAAATAAAAAGAAGAGACTCCTTTGTGTATAATAATTTGAAATCCTCTTATTATACGTAATATAAAGAGTCCTAGAAACAATACAATTCCAAAATAAAGTATGATTGGTTTTAAAGAATCGTTTATATATGGTATCATGATAACTATTGGGAAAAGAAAAAGTCCAATATTTTTATTGAATAAATTTATATTGTGAACGTATTCAGAAAATTCGGCCTGAGCTAAAAATAAATAGCCGATAAATCTACAAAGCAGAGTTTTAATACTATAGATGGTGGCTATAGAAATGCAATAAATTAAGATGCTTAAAAAATTATTTTTGGAAACGATCTGTGAAATATTAAAGTAAGCCATTACAAAAAAGAGAAAAAGTCCAATATTTATGGCAAATACAAGATTTAATCCGACGGACATATTTTTGAAAAGAACGTTTTTCTCACGAAGAAGTCTTACGGATGACTGGTAATTTACCGCTGCCGCAACCACCTGTAATATATACTTTTGGTATAATATTTTCATCCATGAAAAAACAAACAGTGAGAGAAGCAATAAACCCGCAATCCAGTTAACTGATGATTCTGATAGCGCAGTGCCTTCTATACCTGTTATATCTTTTTTTATTCGTGGAGATATCGCTATATGAATAGATTTTTCTATCCGGGGGATTGTTGATATGTTATTTATTGAAGCTGTATCAAAATGATGTGAAAAAGTTTTGTATGGAATTGAAAGTAAAAAATTTTCCTGGAAAATAACGTCTGTATCAGTCCTGGAATGTTGATAGGGTAAAACCTCTTGATAAGTTTTGAAAGAAATGGTATCCTCCGGATTAATTGCGATTTCTAGTTGAGGTATAACGATTTTTCTATGTGAAGATATCGCTTTTTCCCGTTGATAGCTTCGCGCAAAAATAGAGTCTAAATTTTTATGAGTTGTTTGACCAGAAACCGAAGGCAGTGCAAGTGCTGGTTGTGCCAGGTTTAATTGAGGATCTATAATTTTTTGTTTTGAAGTTTTTGAAGTATCCTGAAACAGAAATAGTTTCTCTATAACGTTTTCAGACGTAATAAAGTGAGGTGCGTCAATATTTTCAAATTTCTCCAAAGATATTCCCTTTAACATATAAAACCGTTAGGAAATTTGCGCAAAATTAATTAAATTTTTTGCAAACTCTCAGAATTAACCATGTTTTTTTTGTACTCTAGCTCACTTTAATTTTTCATTTAATTGATGTCTATTAATATCCCTTTTGGTTTTTTTGAATAAATTTTTTTTGAATGCCTTCGTTAAGTCTACTCCAGTTTGATTTGCCAAACAAATTAAAACAAATAATACATCGGCCATTTCATCTTCAAGATTTAATTTTTTGTCTGATTCTTTAAAAGATTGATCGCCGTATTTTCTGGCAATTATTCTCGCCATTTCACCTACCTCTTCAGAGAGCAATGCCATATTTGTAAGTTCACTAAAATAGCGGATTCCAATAGTTTTAATCCACTGGTCAACCGCTTCCTGGGCTTCTTCAATAGTCATTTGCTTCACTTTAAATATGCCTGTTTACTGTTTCGTATAATATTTTAGAAATAATTGGTTTTGTGAGACAATCAACACATCCCGCTTCTAGTATTTTTTCTTTTTCATCATTAAAGGCATATGCCGTTTGTGCAATAATAGGAATGGTTGGATGTATCTTAAGAATCTCTTTTGTAACTTCATAACCATTTAAATTTGGCAATTGGATGTCCATTAAAATAACATCAGGTCGTGTCTCAATACAATATTCCAATGCTTCAAATCCGTCTTTTGCCCAGTATACTTTAGCTCCGGTTTTCCTAAAGGCTGATTCTAACAATAAATAATTGGATGCAACGTCCTCTACTACAAGAATTGATTTTTTACTCCAGTCATATTTTCCGTTAGTTGCATGAAGCTTATTTTTAATTGGCGGCGATAATGCATAGGTGTAAGGTAAAGTAAACATAAAAATTGACCCCTGTCCAGGGCTTGATTCTACAGTTAAACTCCCATCCATTTGTTCGGCAAGTTTTTTAGATATAGTCAATCCCAGACCTGTACCTCCATATAACTTTTTGTCGTCGATATGTTTATTGAATCTCTCAAATATCGTTGAAATCTTTTCGATAGGAATTCCTATTCCGGTATCTTTCACGTAAATGTTAATCGACTTATTTTTTTGTATATAATATCCAATTTCTATGCAGCCTGATTCTGTGAATTTTAAAGCGTTTCCTAACAGATTAGTAAGTACTTGTCGAAATCTCACCTGATCTACCTGAATAAGTATTTGATCGTCAAAATTTAATTCAGCGAGCTTCAATTCAATTTTATCTTTACTTAATCGTTTTTTTTCGCCCAGAAAAAATAGATGAATTTCTTTAAGAAGGGTATTTACATAATATGCCGATTTATTGATTTTTAATTGACCAGCTTCTATGATGGAAACATCGATGATATCATCAATTAATTTTAACAAAGTATCACCACTTGTTTTTATAATGTTCGCAAATTCTTGCTTTTCGTCAGAGGAAAAATCTTCATGAAGCAACATGTCCGAGAAACCAATGATAGCGTTCATTGGAGTGCGTATTTCATGAGACATATTGGCTAAAAATGCTGACTTAAGCTTATCGGCTTCTTCGGCTTTTTCTTTTGCTTTTTTCAGATTCTCTTCTTTTTGTTTCCGATCGGATATATTTCGCATGAAGGCGAACGCATATTCTTTTTGTTCGTGATAAATGTAATTCAGGATAATTTCTACGGGAAATTCGGATTTAGACTTCCGAATAAAATTGGTTTCCACAACCAATGAGCCTTCTTTTTTAGTAATTTCCCAAAAGTCTATCCAATCGGTGATTGAAAATTTGGGTATAATATCGGTTATTTTTTTCCGGAGAATTTCCTCTTTTGAATATATTAGGTTTATGCATGCGGAGTTATTGGCGTAAACGAATCTGCCCTTGGAATCAATCCAGAAAATTGGGTCTGCTGCATGTTCAATGGAAAATTGTGTAAGGCGAAGGGCGGAGGTTCTCTCTTTTACACGCAGGTCAAGCTCTTCGTTTATACGTTCTATTTTTTTTCCTTTAATTTCCAGTAGTTTGTATTGACGAAATAAGCCAAATGCCAGCAAAAGAATTATTGCTATACCAATTCCAAACAAGTAAAGATGAAATTGTTGTCGTTTTATCAATTCAATGTTTTTATTTATTTCAGCATTTTTATGTCGAATTTCTTGTTCCTTTTTATCGGTTTCATATTTGGCTTGCAACTCGGCAATCCTCGTTGTTTTTTCACGATTCGAAACCGAATCGTTTATAACTTGATATTTATGGTAAAAATCAAGTGATTTTTTATAGTCTTTTCTTAAAAGGTATAAATTTGAAAGTTCGAGATATGTTTCTTTCAATAACTCCAGCGATTTTACTTTTGTGGCATTAATCAATGCTTCGTCCAGGTAAAACTTGGAATTAGTAAAGTCTCCCAATTTCATATAATATCTTCCAAGATCATTACTTGTTTCTATTGCTCCCCAGGCATAATCAAATTTTTTGAACCGTTTATAAGCATGTATAGCGATCTCTATTGCCTTGGTGGTATTACCCCTTTGAAAATAAATGTTTCCTTTGGACTCGTCCACATATGCCGATTTTCTTTCAAAATGCAACGAATCAAAAAGAGATTTCGAAAGATCGAGATATAATAGGGCTGTGTCATAATTTAACATTTTAGCATGTGTATTACCTAATCTGAAATATATTTCAGAAAGACTCTCTGCATCGTCAAAGTCGGCGAAGTATTGAAGTGATTTATTTAAATATAAGATGGAATTTTTATAATCACCTAAAACAGTATATAAGGAACCAAGGTTGTTGTATACTTTAGCTATGCCTTTTTTGTATTTATGCTGTTCATATATGTTAAGTGATTTTAAATACTGATCCAAGGCTTTATCGTAGTTTGTTCTATACCAATATACATTTCCAATTTTAAGAGTACTATTTGCAATTCCAATCTGATCACCTTCCTTTTGTGCCAGTTCTAAACTTTTTTGGTAATACTGAAAAGCCGAATCGTTTTTATTCATTTTATAAAAAACATCCCCTAGTGCAATTTGTAATTCAGATTCCAGATTCGGATTTTTCACTTTTTGAGTAAGTTCCAGGGCTCTATTATAGTATGGAAGCGAAAGTCTGTCGTAATCTAGTTTGCGGTATACATCGCCTATAACTTTGAGAGCTTTTGCTTCTGATAATTTATCGTTGTGTTTTTTTGCTATCCCGATAGCAGTTTCAGCATATTGCAAACTTCGCTCAGGTTGATGAAAATATACTTTTGTGGCTAGTCCCAGAAGAATTTCAATATTATTATTGTATCCTGAATTTTGATAGGATTTCGATAAAGTATCTTTTTGAATAAGAGACAAACCATAGGATTCAATAGATCCTAAAATATTAATTATTAAAAAAATTACTTTTACTCTTATCATGTTTATGTTCGCAACTTAATTTAGAAAAGCAGAATTTTCATTCCATTGAAAGTGATTAATTGACTCGGAAATATAAAACATTTAGAGGAATATATTTGAAACAAGGTGTAAAATCATATATAAATAGCCGTAAAATGAATTATGCTGGCAATACTTGCGGGTATAAACGTTCATTTCAGGTTGCTTATTGTATCTTAATTTTTGTAGTTTCTTATAACTAAAATGCATTTAGCATATGATATTAATTTGTTGGAACTCAAGTTTAAATAAAAGAGAACATTACACTCCCTATAGAACAATTGGCTATTAATTAAATAGAAAAAAAAAATAAAATTATTAAAAATTCTCTTCTATTTATGTACTTATCCTTAAATTTATTATTAAATTAGAGTGCTGTTTTAATTACTAACCTCAAAATTTTCAGTTATGAATATTACATTCAATGAACTCAGAAAAATTAAGGATAATTTGCCTGCTGGCAGTATTAGAAACATTGCCGACCGTTTAAATGTTACTGAAGATACGGTTCGAAATTATTTTGGTGGCAGTCATTACAAAAGTGGAGATTGTGTTGGAATGCATGTTGAACAGGGCCCGGATGGTGGTATTGTTTCGTTGGATGATACTACCATTTTGGATATGGCTCAATCAATTATTAATCTGCACGAACATCAGACTAATTAGAGGGATGTAGTAAAA
>JANXXY010000164.1 GCA_025350365.1 Bacteroidales bacterium
GTTTACGGCAAAGCCGCAAACCACCCCCTCCAACTAAAAACTAACATAAACGTTTGTCATTCAAAGCGAAAAGAGAAATCTTATTATTTTAGTCGGTCAGTAGTGAAAAATAATAATAAAAGAGTTTCAGCTCCTTACTATTTTGGCGTTTTTGTTCAATTTGTAGCAGCAAAAAAAGAATTCATCGAATTTATTAAGTATACCCTTGTTCGATATAATTTAAACTTAGCTCTTAAAGGGAACCTATCACCTTGATGAACATGACAGAGATGATGGTTTTAGTCCAATTTGTAGTCTGAATGTTAGTGATATTGTCGTTTTTAGTGCTGTAAAAAAATATTCTATATTTTTAGTGAGACTTGTTAATTATGATATATAATTGTTTATGCTAATGGATTATTATAACAAAAAGAATTTATTGATTTGGAAACTGTTTATATTTACAGATCGTTGTTTGTGGTTATTTTCGGTACGGTAAACAGGATATATAATACGAAGTCATCATGAAAAACTTTGTATTTATGGTGAATACGAGTAAAATTTTCAACTTTTCAAAAACAGAATAATCTTGTCAGATTTCGCCTCCGGATATCAGAAAAATTTGTGGGAAGAATTCAGAAAAGGAGACCAGCAAAGCCTTTCTGAAATTTTTCTTTCAAATTATGACGAATTATTTAAATATGCCTTTCATATTTTAGGTGATGAAGAACAGACCAAAGATTCAATACAGGAATTATTTTACAAACTTTGGAAAAATAGAGCCAATCTTGTAGAGTGTAATTCTATCAAGTATTATTTGATTAAATCTCTTAGGTCAGTAATTTTAGATTTTCGCCGAAGCCAAAAAAAGCAACGTGAACAAGAAGAAGATGAAATTCTGGATTTTGATTTTCCATTCGAACATTGGTTAATTCTCACTCAGGAAGAGGATATAACCAGAACACGGATTGAAAATGCCATCAAATCATTACCAATTCGCAAGAGAGAAGCTATTTATCTGTGCTTTTATGAAGAATATGACTTTCCGAAAATTGCTGAATTAATGTCGTTGAATGTACAATCCGTGAGAAATTTGATTTATTCCGCTATACAAATATTGAAAGAAACCTTCGTAACTTTTATATTTGTTTGACTAACTTCATTTTACAAATAATTTCATATTCCTGAAATTTTTCCTTCAAAAAATACAGTATAAAAATTAATAAGCATCGTATTTATTATAGAATGGGTACAAACATGCAAAGTGAAATTATAACATTTGAGTTTCTATTGGACGATCAATCATTTAGGAGATATGCTTTAAACAGCAATCTTCATGATGTTCGTAAATGGGATGCCTGGCGAAATCATCATCCTGAAGATAAGATGTTGTTGGATAGCGCTGTCAAAACCATACGACTCCTTCATAGTGCACCGGATCTTAGTTCGCTTTATTCAAAAGAAGATGAAATTGAAAAATTACTGGCTAGAATTAATGGAGGAAGGATTGGTAAACCAATAAAAAACAGGATGTTATCTTTTTCAAATTTTGTAAAAATTGCAGCTGCCCTAGTAGTTGTGATTGGAATTGGTATTCCTTTGAAACTTATGCTTTTTAATAATGATCAACCGTCCATCAAAATTGCTTATACTAAGATTTTTGTCTCGCGTGGCCAACGGAAAATGATAATTTTGAATGATGGAACAAAAGTATGGATCAACTCGGAATCGAAATTTACGTACCCGGCTGAATTTAAAGGTAAAGAACGGAAAGTTTATCTTGAAGGTGAAGCATATTTTGATGTTGCCCATGATAATAACAAGCCGTTTTCCGTCATCACATCCGAAATCAGGGTGAATGTGGTTGGCACCGCATTTAATGTAAAATCATATCCCGACGATAACGAAATTGAGACAACCCTTGAAAGAGGAATTATTAATATTCAACGGTTGAACGATTTCACTATTGAGGGAAAGAAGGAAATATTTCTCAAGCCTAATCAGAAATACATATTTCTTAAAAGCCGGACGAGTGTGAAAGTTGAACAGCCTGAAAAAGGTTCAGAAGTTCTTAAACGGCATAGCCTTGAGCGAATTCAAAGCATAAAGCCAGGAATTGAACAAGTATCAGAAACAGATATATTTACAGGATGGAGGGATAATAAATTGTCGTTTAAAAACGATCGTCTTGATAACATAAAAAAGAAAATGGAACGGTGGTATAACATTAAAATTGGTATTCGAGATCCCAGGCTCAGTAGCAAACGACTGTCAGGAACTTTTGTGAATGAATCTCTGATGGATGCTTTGAAAGCTTTAGGTTTAGCCTCAAATATAAAATTTACCATGATAAATGATTCAGTGATTTTCTATAGTGAGAAACTAAACTAATATATTTCTAATACAAACTTAAACTATACTTTGCCTATGAATGAAACCAATTGAAACTACTTTCTAATAAACAAAAATCGGAAAATGCGGGGGCATTCTCCGATTCAAAACTAGTTTAAAATCATTAAAACCATGAGAGAAATTTACTTATGGCAAAAATAATTATTCACTAACAAACATTGTAAAAATATGACAAAAAAACGTACGATTTGCAATTTATTGCAAAAAAGGAGATTTACTAAACTATTGCTAATTATGAGACTATCTCTTTTGCTGACCATCGTTGGCCTATTAAACCTAAATGCTGCCGGATTATCTCAAATGTTCACCATTTCTGGCAAGAATATTTCAGTTAAAGACGTGATTGATAATGTCGAAAAGAAAAGCGGTTATAAGTTTCTATATCAGAATGAATTAATCGAGAATGCGCAGAAAGTGGATATGGAAGTATTTAACCAGCCCATCGGAGAGGTGCTGAGACAAGCTTTGTCTCAATCCAATCTTGGCTATCGGATGTTCGATGATAAACTGATCGTTTTAACACGTGCAGGAGCTGAATTGGTGCAGGTTGTAACCATCACTGGAAAGGTCACTGCTTCGATGAGTGGCGAACCCGTTCCCGGTGCAACCGTGATGGTTAAGGGAACCACCACAGGAACAAGTACGAACGAAAGTGGTGTTTATACATTGGAAATTTCTAATCCAAACTCCACACTTGTTATATCTTCAGTAGGTTATTTGAGTGAAGAAATTCAAACCAGTGGTCGATCAGTGGTGGATGTTCAATTGGCTGAAGATATTCAAAAAATGGATGAGATAGTGGTGATCGGGTATGGAACGCAAAAAAAATCGGATCTGACCGGATCTATTTCATCCGTTAGATCGGAGACGTTAAAGAATTTGCCGGTAAAGAGTCTTTCAGAAGCATTGCAGGGAAAAGTTGCGGGTGTATATGTAACTAAAGGAACCGGTGAACCCGGAGCTAAGTCCGGTATCATCATTCGGGGTGCTGCATCCATCAATGGATTGAAACCTCTTTATATTGTTGATGGAGTGAGAATGGGTACAGGAAATAATTTCAACATGTCGGATGTTGAATATATCGAAATTTTAAAAGATGCTTCTTCTGCACCTATTTATGGTGTTGAAGCTGCCGGTGGGGTTATTCTTGTGACCACAAAAAAGGGAAGACAGGTGAAAAAATGCATGTTGATTTCAGTTCATATTACGGTTCAAGAAGTGCAGTTAACCTTCCAACCCTTTTGGGAAGCCAGGATTATATCAAGGCCAGGAAAATTTTGGGAGCTGAATATACTACATGGAACAGCAATACTGCAAATACCGACTGGATGAAGGAAATATACAGCCCTGCTGTTGAGCAAAAATATGATTTGTCTTTGTCAGGAGATAATGAAAAATCAACCCATTACATTTCTGCAGGATACTTAAAAGAAGACGGTATACGCCGAAATAACTGGTTTGAAAGGTATACCCTACGTGTAAATTCAGAACATAAGCTCAATAATAAACTTACTGTTGGAGAATATTTATACATCGATAAAACTAAAAACAGGCCAACAGGCGATGGCTCAGGTTTGCCATATCGTTCCATTCCACTCATGGACATATACGATGCCACAAGAGCAGGTGGCTGGGCAGCAGTCCCAGTTGGATTTCAGGGCAGCAATGCCGTTGGTGATGCTGAAAACCGTGTCTATAATAACAACAACTGGGGAATGGAAGGAAATTTTTTTACCGACTGGAAAATCATAAAAGGATTGGACCTGAGGGCAACAGCTGGAAGATATATGGGCGGAAAAGATAATTCCCAATTTAACCTGCTATACGATTATGGAATTCTGAAAAACGATATCCGTAAACTTGAAAAAGAATTATCAAGAGACCAAACCCTTCATACAAATATTGTTCTTACCTATAACAAATCATTTGGCAAACATGACATAAAGGCCATGGCCGGTTGGGAAGCTATTAAAAGCACAAACACAAATGTGAAAGCAAGTACTGAAGGATTCCCGGTTGATTATATGCCTGATTTTTCAACATCCACCCAAAGTTCCAGTTCCCGGTTTGCCGAAGCAGGTTATGGCAAAACATCTCAGCTAGCTCAGTTTGGTCGGTTAAACTATAATTTCGGTGGAAGATATCTTCTGCAAGCAACAGTGAGACGCGATGGTACCAATAAATTTATTGGAGACTATCAGTACGGCGTTTTTCCCTCTGTATCGAAAGAAAAATTTCTTGCTGCCATCAAACAAGAGCCCCTTCATGCTCATTCCTATTTTTGGCTGGCCAGAGCCTATGATGCCTTGAATGACAGTATTACGGCACTGAAAAACTATTCCATGGCCACAGATTTGGATTACAATCCTTTCCGGGCCATCAGTGATTTTAACCAAATTGTAAAGAAAATTGCCGTTCAACATCACGATGCTTACCTTTTTGATGCGGATAGTCTTTTTAAGGCCAATGCCACCAGAGGCATTCCCGGTTTCGATTTGTTTC
>JANXXY010000166.1 GCA_025350365.1 Bacteroidales bacterium
TCGGATACCCAGAGAAAAAATGGAGTGGAAGGTTAATACGAATCTACGCACA
Organism: Bacteroidales bacterium; assembly: GCA_025350365.1. GTDB lineage: Bacteria > Bacteroidota > Bacteroidia > Bacteroidales > JAAUTT01 > JAAUTT01. Next base: position 53 of record JANXXY010000166.1, read on the forward strand.
AGACCATTGGAATTACACGGTTAGCCTGCGAACCGCTCAGAAATGGCTGGCTATGGCAAAATGATTTTTTTTCATGCGTTTGCCCTGCAGAATTAATGATAATATGGTTGAGGTAATTGCAATTGTTGGAATGCAAGATTTGAAAAATCTATTTTAATTTCCAATATAGGATTTAAGGCACAGTTGGGTCAAAAAGAGAGGCAATAAGTATGAATAACGTAGTACCTCATTTACGAGACGAGAACTTTCAAGTTATGAGCTCAATTGTGTTTTAATTCTTGTGAGACTTAGCCCCTGAAAACTAAGCCAATTCCATAAGGGGATTAATACTGGGCGATGTATTTTCCAACGCGTTTTTTAACAATTTTTTAACGGAATTTGCTCAATCATTATAGTAAATTTGGGTAAACAGGACTTTAAGGGCATAGTTTCCCATTTTTATACTGCCAGGTTTATGCTATCCATCGGAAAGCATATTTTGAAAATAACAGCAAGGTTCCTCAATACCGGATTGATCAGGATCATATTTAATGAAATTTTGATAATCGGCAATGTGCCACCAATAACTTTGAATGGTTCGTGGACTTAAATTACGAAAGAAAACTTCTTGTTCAAATTTTTTTTTAAATTTGTCATCATATGAATTTTATTTAAAAGTAAACCTCAAAAATAATAGTTTTCGATGACACTATGCCGACGAACGCTAGTGAGGTTTAGTTCAACAACAGTTTATATCATGCAGGTTTCAGGGTAATTTGCATGTTCAGAGCTCGCTGGCAAGGGCGGTAACGGTCGAGCGTGAAGTAGCTACGAACTCCCGCACGCTGCATACACTCAACGTTGGGCATAATTATAAGAAAAAATATCGCACCTATGAAAAAGACAATCCGAATTTGCTTACTTATCAATCTGATATTATTCTTAGTAATTCTAAATAAGTTCTTGCTTATTGAAGAAATTATAGGCTTTTATTTGTTACCTATGATTTTGGTTTCAATAATATCTGGGATATTATATCTGATTATTAAGCTTTTTAAAAAACGTAGTTATAAAAACTACCTAAATATAACTCTATTGATCGCCTGCTTTTCCCAACTTATGCTTTTTGGTTTAATTCTTCGTTCTGCAACACCAATATATTTTGCTCGTGAAAAGGTAATCGCCGATATTGATTATGCCATTAAAATAATGGAGAATATTCATCCAAACTTATATCATTCAATTTCCAAGAATGAATTTTCCAAAAAATGCGAATCCTTAAAAATACTGTTACCTGAAAAAGTATCTGCTATTTATATAAATCGTTTGTTGCATAACATTACTTCAATGGTTAGAGATGGACATACATATGTTTACAATCCATATGATTATCAATATTACAACTATTTATTTCGAAAAATATTACCTTATCGATTAAGCATAAAAAATGACAAGATGTTTGTTGTCGAAAATTATTGTTACAGAAAAGAAATACCGATAGGTTCAGAAATTATAACGATGAATGGAAAATCGACCAAAGAGTGTATTAATGAAGTAAGTCATCTTCTTAGTTTTGAAAATGAACCTTACCGCAATTCTTTACTTGAAGGTCAAGGAATTTGGAGTCTTTGGAATAATTACGAATTTTTTAAAATAATATACAAAGATTTAAATACTAATAAATTACATACAATAACTTCTGCAGGAGGCTTTCTTTCGAATAAGCTGCAATTTTCTAGACTAATTTCACCAGGGATTGACTTTCGATTTAAAACTCTAACAAATAACGTTTGTTTAATGGAAATTGGTGGATTCAGTAATTACGATCTTTTTAGCCAATTTTTAGATAGTACTTTTCGATATATTCAGAAAGCTAGGATTCCAAATTTGATTATTGATTTGCGTAAAAATGAGGGTGGTGATTCTCATTTGGTAGATGAATTGATGCAGTATATTTCAAATTGTAATTTTTGTATGTTTGATTCTGCCAACGTAAGAGTTAGCAATGAGTTGGTTGCTGATGGCAACTTAAATTGGATAACTCCTGGAAAAAGGATTGTTGGAACAATGGTTGCCGATACAATTGAGACCTCAAAAATAAAATTGCGTAATAATCCTTTACGGTATCAAGGTCAATTATTTTTGCTAATTGGAAGTAGTACCTTTTCAAGTGCAAGTGGACTGGCTTCTGAGATTAAGTGTTATAACAGAGGTAAACTAATAGGAGAAGAGACAGGTGGAGTCACTGCATGTTTTGGAGATATATACAAATTCAAATTACCAAATACAGAATTTAAAATAATAGTTTCAAAAAAAAAATATTACAATGCATGTGGTGTTGATGACAATCGAGGTGTTGTACCTGACTTTATCGTTGAAAATTCGTTTGAAGATGAACGGAAAGAAATTGATAGAGTTTTAGAATTTACAATTGCGCTAATAAATAAAAAATAACTATGCCCAACAATTTAGAATTTAAGGCACAGATGGGCCAAAAAAAGGAGGGCCTTAATATGGCATACCTAGTACCTCACTTACGAGAAGTAACCTTTCGAGTTACGAGCCCTATTGTGGTTTAAATCTTGTTGGAGAATTTTATTTAAAAGTAAATCTCAAAAATACTAGTTTTCAGTGACATTATGCCGCCGAAAGCTAGTGAGGTCTA
>JANXXY010000170.1 GCA_025350365.1 Bacteroidales bacterium
TAACAAATTGCAACGATTGTCATGTTCCACAGGACGATTTCTTCAGGCATTGGAGTTTTAAAGCCAAGGATGGACTCAGGCATGCCACTATTTTCACACTTCACGCAGAACCTCAGGTAATTCATATAAAAGCTGCGGGAATACAGGTGGTTCAGGCAAATTGTGTACGTTGCCATAATAAACTATTTGAATCTCAGAAGAAAATTGCCGGAGAATTTCAACATGCTGAAGAACGGTTATGTTGGGAATGTCACCGTGAAACACCTCACGGAAGAGTAAGCAGTTTGTCGAGCGTTCCCTTTGCCCGTGTACCTTTGCCTGAAAGTCCTGTGCCTGATTGGATTAAGAAATTATTGAACAGTAGCCATTAAACAACTAACAAACAACAAAAATCATGAACATCACCAAAACGATTAAAAGCAAACCTTGGTTAGGATGGGTTTTATTCCTTGTAACAGTGTTTTTAGTTTTTTTATTGGGACTGCTGGCATCATCCATTGTTGAAAGACGTGCCGAAGCAGTTTTTGTTTCTACACCCAAAGTGAAGATTGGCGATTACGAGCCACGTAATCAGATATGGGGACAAAATTACCCTGTGGAATATCAAAGCTACCTTCGCACTGCCGATACTACTTTCCGAAGTAAGTACAATGGAAATGGCACTATCGATATGCTTGCCGGAGATCCAAGGATGGTGATTTTGTGGGCCGGTTATGCATTCTCAAAAGAATACAAACAAGGCCGTGGGCATTTTTATGCGATAAAGGATGTTCGTGAAACATTGCGCACCGGTGCGCCCAAAAATGCACATGATGGTCCTCAGCCAGCAACTTGCTGGACATGCAAGAGTCCGGATGTGCCGCGGTTAATGAGCCGGATGGGTCCTGCAGAATTTTATAAAGGCAAATGGGCTGCCCGGGGACCTGAAATTGTGAACCACATTGGTTGCGCTGATTGTCACGATCCAAAAACTATGAATCTCCGTATTTCCCGTCCCGCTCTTGCGGAAGCTTTTACACGAATGGGCAAAGATATTACGCAGGCATCACACCAGGAAATGCGTTCTCTGGTTTGCGCGCAATGTCATGTGGAATATTATTTTAAAGGGGAAGGCAAGTATCTTACATTTCCATGGGACAAAGGCCTAACGGCTGATAGTATCGAGAAATATTACGATCAGACAGGATTTTCCGATTGGACACATCAATTGAGCAAAACACCCATGCTTAAGGCTCAACATCCCGACTACGAAGTTTTTACAACCGGCATTCATTCGCAACGCGGTGTTTCGTGTGCCGATTGCCACATGCCTTACATGAGCGAAGGTGGTCAGAAGTTTACTGACCATCGTATTCAAAGTCCGGTAAATATTCCAAACATCAATATTGCAGGTATTTTCCATCGATCAGACGGCATAAACGCCTCTACAAGCTTTTTCATTATTATGATGAGTTTGGAATTATTATCAATAATACAAAAAAAAAATCTCTTACATGTTAATACTGTTAATTATTTTCCGGTTACTGGGATTCACGCATTACTAAATATTCCACGATAAATGTGTATAAACGCATACAATGGATGATGCAGCATCATTAATGGGCCTGAAAAACGCATAATTACGCGAATGTCTTCGCGTTTATCAGGTTTGTAGCAATGTGCAGGACATGTGGAGCATACTGGCTTATTATTCCCATATCTGCATTTGTCAAGTCGCTGCATAGCGTATTTTTGAATTTCAATACAGGAAGTGCATAAAACTGTATTGCCATGTTTTTTTAGGCAATATAGTTTTATCATTTTTGAAACAGTTGTTTTTTCTTCCTTAATGCGGTTTTGAAAAAACATCTTACTTTTCCTTGATCATAATTAACATCATTTTAAACCGCTCGATGGCTTTTAAAGCATGAGGTATATTGGCAGGCATAATAATTGCTTCACCTGCTTTAAGGACATGTGGATTTCCACCAATTTTTATTTCCGCAATGCCATCGAGGATATGAACCATGGCATCAAATGGAGCTGTATGCTCTGAGAGTCCTTCTCCCTTTTCAAAAGCAAACAGGGTAACATTTCCGGTCTCCTTTTTCAATACTGCTTTACTTACTACAGCCTGAGCCGAATACGTCACTGAATCAGCTACCTGAAATTTTTCGCCTTTGTTTATTATTTGTTCCATTATTTTGAAGTTTTAGTTGATAAGTCAGGAGTTAGAAGAATATAATATTCCCCTTATAACTGCTAACTCATTTTGCACTATTGCTTTTACTTTTATACTTACTTTTTATTTCACCCACTCTTCCAATAATATATCGCCCTGTATACCAACAGTGATAGCTTTTACAGGAACGTTTCGACTGGCGGCTTTTGTTGCATTCAATACCAGTTGCAGAAGACCTCCACAACAAGGTACTTCCATAATCATTACCGTAATGGTGTTTACTTTGGAGTCGTCGATTAAGTGGATCATTTTATCAAGATAAATGTCCTTGTTCGAATCCAACTTCGGACAAGCGATGGCAAGCTTTTTGCCTTGAAGGAATTTGCTGTGAAAATCACCCAGCGAAAATGCGACACAGTCGGCTGCGATTAATAAATCGGCTCCCTGAAAGTGTGTCGCCAAAGGATTGATTAAATGCATTTGAACCGGCCATTGCGTCAGTGCTGAAGGTAAATCGGCACCAGGTGCCTGTTGCATAGCCACAGGGGCAAACGACCGGGTTTGTGATCCAGGGCAACCACCGACTGAATGATGCTGAACAATTGGAATTCCAAGAGGACGAATCGGTTTTGCCTCAGCTTTTATATGTTGCGATCCTGCAGGAGTCTGATGCACCTCATCAATCACCGATAATACGTCGAATGAGGCTTTTTCTTTATGTTGATTCAGAAACATAACACCTTCTTTCAAATATCCAAATTCTCCATGTTCTTTCAGATGTTTCAAATGGGCAGTGACCACATTTTTCCCTTTTTGAATCATTTCTTCCATCACTTTCAATTCATCATATGCTTCCGCTTCCCGTTCTATTATTTCCAATGCACCTTCGGGGCAGTGTCCCAAACATGCACCTAATCCATCACACATTAAATCGCTAATCAAAACAGCTTTTCCGTCAATAATTTGTAATGCCCCTTCGTGGCAATTTGGCACACATGCGCCGCATCCATTGCATTTATCTTCGTCTATTTTAATAATTTCCCGCTTCATATTTTATATTTTATTATTTAACTATTTATGCCAATTGAGAGTTGAGATTTCTTATTAGCCGAAAGCTTTAGCTGGCTGAACTAATTGAATGATTAAGTTGGATTTAGCTAAAGTATGAACATATTTAATTCCGTTGGTTAAAGCCAGTGGTTATTCAAAATTTAAAGGTACATACTAAGGGTTTGACCTCTTAGATACTGAATAAATTCCTCCGACATTTTATTTGAGATATTATTCATAATGCACTTATCGAAAGGACAAACAGGTGTCTTAAAAACACATTTTTGAATCTCTACTTTACCTTCAATAGATTCGTAAATATCGAGAAAAGTAATTTCGCTGGCATTCTTTTTAAGGAAGAAACCACCAGTTGGTCCACGTTGAGATGATACAAAGTTGTCCTTTCCCAAACGCTGCATTACCTTTGCCACATGATGTTTAGAGGTACTAGTCGCTTCAGCTATTTTAATGACGTTAATGGATGAGCCGGACTTAGCAACCAGAACCATCGCATGAATTGCAATGGATGCCGCATCAGACAAATTGAATATTTTCGACATATACTTATTTCGGTATTTAATTACTGCAAATATAAATTAAATATTATTATTCTACCTTTATTGCTGAAAAATAATGCAACTATCCATTCGAAACATTGTTTATTAACACCTTCCGTATATAACACATTTTCACAGCTAATGGAACCGACCAATTATCTTTTTATTTACGGCACGCTTCTGCCTGAAATATCAGGCAGGATGTCGAAGTGGATGGCCAAAAACTCTGAGGTTATTTGTTCCGGTTCAATTCCTGGTAATCTTTATCTGATATCAGACTATCCGGCTGCTATTTATGATATTGATTCGTCTAAATGTGTACATGGTTTGATTGTAGAATTACCAAATAAAAAAGATTGTTTTTCCATACTTGATTCCTATGAAGGCGATAAATACATAAGAACAGTAAACTATGTAACCGGAAAGGATTCAATAGCAAGGATGTGCTGGATGTATTTGTATAATCGACCCATAAATAATTTGCAACTTATTACTACAGGTAATTATGTGGAATTTGTAAAAACAACAAAAAATTGATTCCAGATTAAAGCCCGGATTTCACATTTTCACATCCTCAAATTCCTTCACTTCTTTTTCGTATTATTGCGGTTTAAAATAATTTGTTTATTACAAAATGTTAGACCAAGACTTACATATACATACGATTTTTTCGACCGGTGATGGAGCAGTGGTTCCCCAACAAACAGTTTCCCTGATTGCCGAAGTAAGACATGCCAAAATTATCGGAATAAGTGATCATTTCGACTATTTAACAGGCAACAGGTTTGAAGATTATCGCAATGAAGTGCTGAAATACGGATTTTTACTTGGAACCGAGGTTGATGGAAGTAATTGGGTTGACGAGGCCATAGAATATCCTTTTGATTATTTTGTATATCATTGCTATAATCAAACCCGCGATTATCAGGGTGCAGAGAAGCTTTTGTCAACAGGTAAGCCAGTTATTATAGCTCACCCGCAGGCTCTTGATACAGATCTAAACAAAATATCTGTAAACTGTTATGTAGAAATAAACAACCGTTATGTATGGCGGTTCGATTGGCGTAAATACTACAGACCTTTTATTGGAATTCACAAATTTATACTTGGATCCGATGCTCATCAACCTAATTGGTTAAATCATACCCTCGCTCAGCATGCTGCCAACGAGCTTGGAGTAAAAAATACCATTATTTTTTAAGTAATATAAATTAGCTCAGTTTGCGTTTCAAAAGCTCCGGTTTTTCCTTATAAAGATGTAATATTAATTCTCCGAAAATAGTATTCGCCCAAGCAAACCAACTTCTTGAAAAATCTTTTGGATTATCTATATGGAACGATTCATGAATAAAACCTGTTCCGGCATGAGTGTTCTTAAGTGTTGTTAAACAATAGATTATTTCATCGTCATTGTTGCTGGTTAAAGCTTGCATTACAAGTCCAAGAGGCCATATTTTACCCTCTCCTACATGAGGACCCCCAATTCCTTTGGCAAACTTACCCTCATTAAACCATGGATTATGGTGGCTAAGCGAAAACTTGCGTGAATTCTTATAAACGGAATCCTCTTTCGTGCAATAACCCAGATAAGGTAATGACAGGATGTTGGGTACATTGGCATCGTCCATGCACAATGAGTTTCCAAATCCATCAATTTCCAGGGGGTAAATTTTCCCGGCTAACGGGTGTTCTACCATTGCAAAATGCTTCAAAGCACCATCTACTTCATCAGCTAAATTCGCACACTCAGCAGAAAATGTTGCATCATTCAATGTCTTACTAAAAATCTCACTTAGTTGACGAAGTGAAACAACCGCAAACATATTCGACGAAACCAGGTAGGGGTAAAATGTAGAATCGTCGGAAGGCCGGAACATGGAATGAATCAAACCATTCTTCACCGTAGGATTGCCATACCCTCCTCCATACTGTGAATCAGTTGGGTTTGCCGCATCACGTTGAAATTTATAGGGCCCTTTATTAGTCTTTCGTTGTTGTTCCTTAAAGGTTTTAACAATAAGCTTCATGGCCTGTTGCCACGTGCTATCAAATGCTGATGCATCGCCGGTATTTTTCCAATATCCGTAAGCCAACCTTATGACGTAACATAGGGAGTCGATTTCCCATTTGCGTTCATGCACACCTGGTTTCATGGTGGTATGATCTCCGACCCACTCGCTTTTCTTTTCAGGATCGTTATAAAAAGCATTGGCATAGGGATCGAGCAATACAAATTCAGCCTGTTTATTTATTACCCCTTTCAATAGATTTTTCAATTTTATGTCGCTGTTAGCAAGCGTCAGATAAGGCCAAACCTGTGCCGACGAATCACGCAACCACATGGCATCAATATCTCCGGTAATGACGTATGTATAAGGCTTACCATTTTTCTCCATGTAAGTTACCGTTGTATCCAGCGTATTAGGAAAACAATTTTCGAACATCCATGCCAACTCTTCGTCAGCCATCACTTTTTTTATTTCCAGAATAGTATCTTCAACAGCTTTGCTATTAAATCTGCGTTTGCTTACAACCGGACGCATGGAGGTAAAAGTGGTGACAGATTGATTCCCTGTCGAAGGAATGCCAAAACTAATAGCTGCTGAGGCTAAACCGGTGGTTTTTATAAAATTTCTTCGTGTTGACATGGTATATTTTTAAACTATTTTTATTTTATTAATGATAAGTAACTGAAAATGCAATTAATACACGCCTGCATGGTTATTGGTAATAATTGAAGGTGAAATTAGTGATTTTACGCTTACTTTTAAAAAAAGATTAACCAGAACATATCAAAATTAATCATCCATCGTTTTTTTTGATAAAAACCAACAATTAAAAATGATTCGAAGGTACTTCAACTCACGGTTATTGGAAGACTATGTTTTTTGCAATTGAACGTAAATGGCGGGTTGGGTTATACATATGAGCCGTAAGATTCAAATAGATAGGCGCAGCATCACGCTGTGCCTATCTTGAAGTGTTATTTTCTTCTTATTACCTTTTGTTATTTCTTTCCCGTCAAACTCTTAATCAAGTCAACTTCTTCCTGTTTGTATGGAGTTCCGTTAGTACGGAAAATCTCATGAAACCATAGTTTTGGCTCAGAACCATCAGGTGTTGGTTCGTCCCAGGCATATTTGGTATTTGTTTTGCCAGACACCAATCCCCAGTTGATGGCAGCAATGTTTTCCTTTTTCAGCATTGGCATGATATTATCGAACCGGCTACGGTGTTTACGAGCCATATATTCGGTGCAAATCAGCGGCTTGCCTATTCTTTTTAATGTATCAATACATTGTTGGTGCAGTGTATCATTCTGATAATTATGATAGGTAATAACATCGGAATTCTCAACCTGAAATTTATTTAATTCACCCAGACTTAAGTTCCAAACACCAGCAGAAAGTGGCTGAGATGGATTAACCTCACGACCCCATTGAAACACTTTCTTTAATAATGGCAACGATTTGTTACCATAGTTTGAATTGCCAGGTTCGTTATACAAATCCCAAAGAACAATACGTTTGTCAGACGAGAATGTGGTAAGAACGTCTTTTACGTAACGCTCCAGTACTGCAATAATAGTGCTATCGGTATGAATCAGATCGCCCGGATCGCGAACCCAACCTGAATTGTGAATGCCTGTTTTAGGAGCAGGTTGTATGCCTGCTTTGTAGGTTGGGTTCCAGCAGTCGTCGAAAATACAAAATACTGTAGAAATGCCGTGTTTGTTGGCAATGGTGAGATATTGGTTCATACGGTTTTTAAAACCGGCTGTGTCATTTTGCCATGCCAAATGATGAAGATAAACTCGCAT
>JANXXY010000200.1 GCA_025350365.1 Bacteroidales bacterium
CCGCAAACCAACCCCTCCGACTAACCATAAATAGCTGATTGTCATTTCGAACGAAGTGAGAAATCTCAAAGTCAAATTGTTTCTCCGTTACTACTGATTTCATTATATTTATACGTATTTCATTTTAAGAATATTGCTGAAAATTTACCAAATGTTGAAATAAACAACCACTATTTTATCGGGTCAATCATTTTTTCAGGCACAACCCATTCATTAAATTGTTGTTCTGTTAAAAGGCCTAACTCTAATGCGGCTTTTTTCAATGTCGAATTATCGGCATAGGCTTTTTTGGCAATCGTTGCTGCGTTTTCATACCCGATGTGTAAATTTAATGCAGTCACAAGCATCAATGAATTATTGAGGTTCTCTTCAATTCGTTCCATATTTGGTTCGATTCCAATAACACAATGATCGTTGAATGATTTACAGGCATCAGCTAATAATGATGCCGATTGTAATAGTGCATTTATCATAACCGGTTTAAAAACATTAAGCTCAAAGTGACCATTTGTACCTGCAAACGAAATAGTTGTGTCATTACCCAAAATTTGAGCACACACCATAGTCATTGCTTCTGTTTGGGTCGGATTTACTTTGCCCGGCATGATTGACGAACCTGGTTCGTTCGCCGGAATAGTGATCTCTCCGATACCTGATCGTGGTCCGGAGGCTAACATTCTAATATCGTTTGCAATTTTCATCAGGCTAACGGCAATTTGCTTAATGGCTCCGTGAGTTTCCACAATAGCGTCATTTGCTGCCAACGATTCGAACTTATTTTCAGCAGTAATAAAGGGCAGATTTGTCAATTGGGCAATGGAAGCAGCGACTTCGGCTGCATAATTTTCGTGAGTATTCAAACCAGTTCCAACTGCTGTTCCTCCCAAGGCTAATTCAGATAGATGGGCTAAGGTGTTTTTCAATGCGTTTATTCCATGTTTTAATTGAGAAACGTAACCCGAGAATTCCTGTCCGAGGGATATTGGAGTGGCGTCCATTAAATGAGTACGTCCAATTTTGATAATTCCGGCAAATGCTATTGATTTTTCGGAAAAGGTATTCATTAATAACTCAATTTGCGGGATCGTGAATTCGATAATTTTCCGGTATGCAGCTATATGCATCGCTGTAGGGAAGGTATCATTGGACGACTGGGACATATTTACATCATCATTGGGATGAATTAACCTGTCTCCTTCGCCTAATTTATTACCTAGCAAAACATGAGATCTATTCGCGATCACCTCATTACAATTCATATTCGTATGAGTTCCTGAACCTGTTTGCCAAATTACCAACGGAAACTGGTTATTAAGTTTGCCTGCTATAATTTCATCACATACCGTCGAAATAATTTTCATTTTATCGATGGATAATAAACCTAATTTAGTGTTTGTTAGTGCAGCTGCCTTTTTTAAATAACCAAAGGCATATATAATTTCAATTGGCATTGATGCAGGCGAACCAATAAGGAAATTCAATAGCGATCGCTGAGTTTGTGCTCCCCAATATTTATCGGCAGGTACTTGTATTTCACCTAATGTGTCTTTTTCAATTCGATAATTCATAACTTACCCGATTAGCATACAATTTAATTAAGTTTTACTATTTTATCTCTTTTATAAAAACCTAATTATGAACAATATTATATCACGAATTGTTCAATGGCTAAGCGATTTGTTTAACTATATGACTGGTAAAATAGAGAAGATATTTTTAAATTCATACCTATCTTAAATATATAATTATGAAAGCATTATTCGAAAGTGAAATAAAAAAGCTTTTGACTATTAATTTAAAAGAATGGTTCTTGGAAAAAAAAGCTTTAAAAAAAGATTTTAAATTCAAGAGTTTCGTCGAAGCATTTTCATTTATGACTGCGATTGCATTGGAAGCTGAGAAATTGAATCATCATCCCGATTGGAGTAATGTTTATAATAGGGTCAGCATCAATTTAACTACTCATGAAGCCAATGGTGTAACCCAACTTGATTTGGATTTGGCAAGTACAATAGACGGGATTTACAAAATATATAACTAAAAACACTACTGACCGACTAGAATAATAAGATTCTTCGCTTCGCTAAGATTGCCAAACGTTTATGTTAGTTTTTAGTTGGAGGGGGTGGTACGCGGCAAAGCCGCGTAC
>JANXXY010000244.1 GCA_025350365.1 Bacteroidales bacterium
CATAACGTTTTTTTTAAGAGTTAATACTCAATTTGTTTAAACGAGAAAATTTATGACAATTTTTTAAAAAAACCAAACTATAATTGACAGAAAGTAAAAATAGTTTTGCTTTTTGTCAATTTATAGTTCCCCCAATTTTTAGGACAACAATGTAAATTTAATCATTAACCTTGTTGTCAAATGAGATCTAAAAGAAAATTCACCCCGGAATTCAAATCCAAGGTAGCCCTTGAGGCTTTGAAAGAAAGAGAAAGTGTATCTGAACTTGCGATGAAGTACGAACTTCATCCGAACCAGATTAACGATTGGAAGAAAGAGTTTATGGCAAATGCCGCCAGTGTTTTTTCAAAAAGTAAAACGGAATCACCTTCCATGGACGATAAAGAAAAGCAAAAGCTTTATCAAGTCATTGGTCAATTGAAAGTGGAAAACGATTTTTTAAAGAAAGCCTTGTCATGAACAAATCCATCCAAGAGCGTCGCTCTATCGTGGACAAGGCAAATAAAAAAATCAGTATCAACCGTCAATGTCAGATTGTTGGAATCCATCGGTCAGGAATATATTACAAGGCTGCCCTAGAAAAGCCATTAAATCTGGAACTGATGAATAGGATTGACAAACACTATACTCAACACCCTTTCATGGGTGTTCCATCGATGACCCAATGGTTGAATAAAGACATGGATTATAAGGTCAATAAGAAACGCATAGAGAGACTATTTAAGTTGATGGGGATATCTGCCATTGTCCCTGGTCCTCATACTTCAAAAGGGAATAAGTTACATAAAAAATACCCCTATTTGCTGCGTGATCTAACCATTGTTCGCCCAAATCAAGTCTGGGAAATAGATATAACCTATGTGCCCATCAATGGAGGGTATATGTATTTGATTGCTATTATTGACACCTATAGCCGGTTTGTGGTTGGGTGGTCGCTTTCCAACACTATGGAAAAAGAATGGTGTGTCGATGCTGTAAACAAGGCTATAGAGGATCATGGAAAGCCAGAAATACTCAATAGCGATCAAGGTAGCCAATTTACAAGTGAGCTTTTTACTCAAAATCTTCTTAGGAATTGTTAAATAATAAATGATACATTTTATGGAATTATTGTATAATTCCATTCACCCCTAAAATCATTTCTTTTTATTTTAACTGTTTCCATTTCTTCTGTTGTTATTTTAATTCCTTTGAGGTATTCTTTTCTGTCCTCTCTTGCCATTACTTTTAATCCCTTTTCTGTCGTTGTATTGGCTATTAGGTTTACTACCACTTCAATACTTGTTAATGGCTTTGCCCTCCAGTTTTTTGAAATAAACGAAAATAGACGATGTTCTATTTTATTCCATTTACTTGTGCCTGGGGGAAAGTGACATACGCTGATTTCAATACCTGTTTCTGTTGCCAGTTTTTGCAACTCTGTTTTCCATAATTTACCTCGTGAACTATTGCTTCCGCCACCATCTGCAGTGATTAATATTTTGCTTGCATTTATGTACTGCTCTTTCCCCATTTCAAGCCACCATGTCCTAATTGCATTTACGGCAAACTCTGCCGTATCGCTACTAATACCTACGTTTACCCAACCTTCGTTTTTTGCAATATCATACACCCCATAAGGAATAGCTTTGCCCAATTCTTTATCTATAAAATCATATACTTTTACTTCTGTAGGGTTTTTTTCTTGTTCCCATTCTGTACCATTGTTTTTAAAGTTACCTATCAATTCTTTCTTTTTACAATCCACTGATATGACAGGGCATAGATCGGTCATAAATGAAATTGCTGAGGTATTTATATATTCAAACTGTTCATTTCTGTCTTCTATTGTCGCCCCTTCGTCTGTCTTCCTATTGGCCTGAAGACTATATCCCAGTGATTTTAAAAGTACTCCTATGGTTACATAACTTACCTTAAATCCTTTTTCTTTTAAGGCTTTCTCGATGTGTCGAAGACTTTTACTGGTCCATAAAAGAGGGTTCATTGGATCGCCCCTTGTATGTGCATTTACTATAGCTTCGAGTGTTGATAGTAAACTTTCAGCTTCTTCCGTTTTTTTCTTGCGTCCACCACCTGGTTTTCGAATACCTTTTTCGTCTGTTTTGGTTATTGCAATATCAGCAATGCCCCTATCAATCCTTGTGCGGCTAACATTGGCTAATTTGGCAATCTTTTGTTTTCCTCCTCGACCGAGACTTAATGCCTCAGATGCTAAGTACATACGCCCCAAACGTTCGTCTAATTTCGGGAGAAATGAATTGATTTTTTCGGCTAATTTAATATCTGTAGTCATTTGTGTATTTTTTGTGCAAATGTACTACTTATATTTTAACAATTACTAAGTGGATTTTTGATGATTTTATCCAATCTAAATTTTATCTTTAAAAATGGATCGGCTGAAATAAGTCCTTCATTCAAAGCTATTTTAACTATTTTTTTGAAATTCTTAATATACTTGATTGTTGTATTATTATTGCACTTACGGACAGTTTTAAAATAAAGCTCGAAATTTTTTATAAATTGGTAATCAATTTCCCTTATATCTACATCTTCTTTTTTATAATGGTCTTGGATAAACAATTTTAGAAGTTTTAAGCAGGTAGTGTATCGTTCAAC
>JANXXY010000077.1 GCA_025350365.1 Bacteroidales bacterium
CACAGGAAGTCACCTATCAAATGGTGTATAATTTTCTGAGCGGAGGCGCTGCTATCAATGTTTTCTGCAAACACCAGGGGATAAAAATAAAAGTGGTAGATGCGGGGGTAAATCATCAGTTTCAACCCCACCCCGACTTAATTATATCAAAAGTAGCACAAGGTACGGCAAATTTCGCAAAAGATCCTGCCATGAGCATTGATCAGGCTCAGTCCTGTATAGAAAGAGGAGCACAAATTGTAGAAGAAATTCAGAATACTGGTTCGAATATTATTGGCTTTGGAGAAATGGGAATAGGTAACACCACCGCAGCTTCTGCATTGATGCACGTTTTTACAGAAATTGACTTACACGAATGTGTTGGCAGAGGGACAGGCCTAAGCCAGGAAAGTATTCTCCATAAGGAGAAGGTAATACGGAATGCTATAGCTATAAATAAAAACGGTGATACACCCTTAGATAAGCTGGCAACCTATGGTGGCTTTGAAATAGCTCAAATGGTGGGAGCTATGTTGAAGGCTGCAGAGCTAAAAATGGTGGTGATGGTAGATGGATTTATAACTACCTCAGCTTTTCTGGTTGCCCATGCCATGGACAAAAATATTTTCGACTATACCATTTTTTGTCATCAAAGTGAGGAAAAAGGACACAACTTATTGCTTGGGTTTCTGCATGCAAAACCGCTGATCAATTTAAGTATGCGATTAGGTGAGGGAACAGGCTGTGCAGTGGCTTATCCGATTGTAAAAATGGCCATTGCATTTATAAACGAAATGGCTAGTTTTGAAAGTGCAGGAGTAAGTAATAAAGAAGAAATACCGGTAAATGCTTAAACAAGAACTAAAAATATTTTTCGCTGCTCTGATGTTCTTCTCCCGGATTCCTTGTCCGAAATGGGTTGACCATTCACCTGAGTATTTGAATAAGGCTACAAGGTATTTCCCTTTGATAGGTTGGATTGTGGGGGCATTGACCTTTGCATTTTACTTTATTGCCAGGCAAATATTCAATGCTGAAATATCGGTTATCATTGGCATGATTTCAGGAATATTGATTACAGGAGCTTTCCATGAAGATGGTTTTGCCGATGTATGCGATGGCTTTGGAGGTGGGTGGACAAAGCCTCAAATTTTGGAAATTATGAAAGATAGCCGTGTGGGGGCATACGGAGTGATTGGGGTTATTCTGATTATTCTAATGAAATTTTACCTTTTGATGCAAATAGTTCAGACACACGGATTTCAGGTTTTCAACACTTCGGTTACTTTGTTGATACTATTTATAGCAGCGCATGCCATAAGCCGCCTGGCAGCTGCTTCCATCGTGTTTACCCATCAGTATGTGCGGGAAGATTTAAATAGTAAAAGCAAACCCATTGCTCAGGATTTTTCATGGAAAGAAGTCGTTGGATCCTCACTCTTTGGCCTGTCCCCAATCATCGTTTTATCGTTTTATCACTATCAAATCCTTTACTCCATCATCACCGTAACAGTTACTCGTTATTTTCTGGCTCGTTATTTTCAAAAATGGATTGGCGGATATACGGGAGATTGTTTGGGGGCCACCCAACAAATTTGTGAAGTAGTATTTTACCTGTCGGCAATCGGAATATGGAACTTTATTTGATACGACATACCGAAACAATAGTTGAAAAAGGCGTTTGTTACGGTCAGTCAGATGTACTATTAAAAAAGCCTTATACAGAGGAGTTCGCCCTTATTTCGAACCAGATCACTGAAAAATATTCCATCATATATTCGAGTCCTTTGAAACGGTGTATGATTCTTTCAAAGTACCTGCTCCTTTACAATAAAAACTGTCAAATGATAACCTATGACGATCGATTAAAGGAACTGAATTTTGGTTTGTGGGAACTTAAAAAATGGGAAGAACTGGAGGCTGACCTGCTGAATGAATGGATGGACGATTTTGTTAATACTAAAGTTCCGGGAGGAGAATCGTTTCAACAGCTTTACCACCGGGTAAATAATTTTATTGAAACTTTGTTATTACAGAGAAAAGAGAAGGGGCCAGCAATTATTATTACACATGCCGGAGTCATTCGCAGTATCTTATGCTATGTAAAAAACATTCCTTTACAAGATGCATTTAATTTGTCGGTTCCGTATGGCAGTTTGCTGAAAATAACGATTAATGATTTATAAGCTGATTAGATTAATCATTCTCATAGAAAAATATAACATAATGCGTAAAATTGCACTCAAAATAAAACAATTACGAAGTTTTTAATGGGGAAAGAACCCACAAAACGTATGATTTTTCGGCAAAAATATTTTGAAAGTGCTTTAAATCATGCGAATAAAAATAAATACTACCATTAATAGCAAGTTCATGCGAAGTTTCTTCAAGCTTTACAGAGACATTCCCGTTTATCACAAAGCAATATTCCTGTCCGTTACGCCGTCTGTCCAACAAACCTGTCGAATTTCCATCTTTCTCCAGCTCCACTGTATAAATTTCCATTGTTTGGAGGGGACTATAATGAGCCATTAAATATAGTGTTGCCCCGTTTTCATTCCGCTTAACGAATTTTTTGTCATCCCAGGAAATTACCGGATTAGATGCAAACGTATCGTTTTCTCCAATTAGTGCACCTACCGAAGTATTCAGGTAATCCGCAATATGTTTAAGAGTATGAAGGGAGGGAAAAGCTTTCCCATTTTCAATTTGGGACAATAAACTCGATGTTACGCCGATACCTTTTGACAACACATTCATTGGTAACTCCAGATATTCTCTGCGTTTTCGTATCCTTTCTCCTATTTTATTCATATTTATAGATTTTTTAAACAAAACTAATCAATTTGAATTAACCAACTTATTTATAGAACCCACTTTATTTAACCAAACCCTTTCTAGCAGATTGTTTATTTATTATATTATCAGACGATTACCGGTAAGAGCCTTGTAAAGTTCCATGTACTGATTAGAAATATCTGTTGCTATTTCAGAGGTTATTTCAGACATATCTTGCCTATCAACTCCCGTGAATAACACTTGTTTATAAGCTTTTACGGGTATAATGCCGTAAAAAGCTGTTCCTACTTTCCCAGCATAACGTTCTGTTAAATAGGTTAATTTAAAATTAGTATTTAAAAGATATTTCATTGTTAAATATAATTTAATAATTACTTGCAAAAGTAAATTTAATTTAATTCATTTGCGAAAGTAAATAATATTAAATTTATACAGTTAAAATTAAATGCAATTTAACTCAGAAAAATAATTTTCAATAAATCACTGATTATAAACACGAATATTATTACAAAACTCACGGTATAACGACATATTTATGGATTGTTTCAAGGTCTCCTATTTCTATGCAACAGCTTAAACTAATTACATATCATCCTTAATTGGGTTGACATTAAAGAATTTACATAAATTTAACCAATAATCAAACTTATGCTAGTAGCAATTATCACAGGGAGTGATACCGACCTTAAAACGATGCAGGGTACCATAAATACCCTCGAAAAATCAGAGATACCCTTCCAGGTATCCGTTCTGTCAGCACACAGATGTACCGAAGAACTTCTAAAGTATATTAAAGAAATTGAAGTAAAAGGGTATGAAGTAATTATTGCAGCAGCAGGTAAAGCAGCACATTTGCCTGGGGTTATTGCTGCCAATACAAGTATTCCGGTAATTGGCGTTCCAATCCAAACTTCGGATCTTGGGGGAATTGATTCTCTGCTGTCTATGGTACAGATGCCTAAAGATGTACCAGTTGCAACTGTGGCTATAGGGGCAACCGGGGCGGTGAATGCCGCAATTTTAGCCATACGGATTCTTGGAAACAAATACCCTGTTTATCGAAGAAAAGCAGACGAATATAGGGAAAGGATTAAAAACGAAGCAATATCAAAAAATAGTGTAATCCGTGAAATGGGGTATCATACCTACCTGGAAAAATACATGTAAAAATGGCTGAGTTAGGCACGGATATCGATAAAGCAGCGGATTTGTTGAGAAACGATGAGATTGTGGCCATTCCCACCGAAACTGTTTATGGTTTGGCTGGTAACGGGCTAAAAAGTGATACCATTGAGAAAATTTACATGGTAAAAAACAGGCCAGCAAGCAATCCACTGATTTTACATATTGCTTCAATAAATTACCTCGATGGGTTAGTTACTGAAATTCCAGAAACAGCAATAAAACTGGCTGAAAAGTTTTGGCCGGGCGCTCTCACCCTAGTTTTACCCAAAAACGACAAAGTCCCGGACATTGCTACCGCAGGTCTGAAAACTGTTGCAGTAAGGGTTCCCGCTCACGAATTAACTTTAAGGCTTCTTTCTATGCTTGATTTTCCTCTTGCTGCGCCAAGTGCAAACCTTTCAAACAGGGTAAGCCCAACAACGGCAGAACATGTTAATTTTCAAATAGGTAAAAGTATTCAATACATTCTCGATGGTGGACAGTGTAGCAAAGGGATAGAATCAACCATTGTTGGGTTTGTCGATGAAATACCAATTATATTAAGGCATGGCGCATTGAGTATTGATAAAATCAAACAGGTAGTCGGGAAAGTGCTAACCAAAAAAGATCACACTACAATTGTTGCTCCGGGAATGTCTCCTAAGCATTATTCACCCAAAACCCTTTTAATTGCCTGCGATAATATTCAACTAACAATTGCCGGATTAAAAGGCTTACATATAGCTGTTTTGACCCTTTGCCCAGATTCACATAAGGAACTTGATGAGAATATTTTTAAAGTAAGTCTTACAAGTAAGGGCGATTTGTCCGAAGCAGCCTATAACCTTTATGAAAAACTTTTTCTAATAGATAAAATGAATTTTGATTGTATAGTAGTTGAATATGTTCCAGATGTAGGGATTGGAATCAGCATTAATGACCGCTTAAGAAGGGCATCAAATTAATAATAAACAAAGTGTATAAATATGAATGAGTTACCAGAGTTTTTTCAACTTCGGGAAGATGTTATGAAGTTGTTGGAGGGGAAAGAGATAATTATACCCGAATCGAGAAGCCATCTGTTGCGGCTGGCGATGGGAGGCAGTAGCGAAATATTCGATGTTGCTTATGATGTAGATGGCGTGGGAAATGTTGTTGAAGCAACAGTAACAAAATGCAAAAATGGTCTTGCAGTAAACTATACCGATATGTACATGCGAAGGCGAGATCCTGACTGTATGGTAATTGCAGACAAAGAAGATACTGATAAAATCAGATATTTTGAAAGGTTCAGCGAAGATTTCGAACCCTTGCGTAATAAAACCTTCGATTGGTTAAAAAACCAAAAAGAATTGATAGTGATGCCATTCATGTCAGGTGGTAACGAATTTGGGTATCCTTCGCTTTTGATTGCTCCGGCAAATGCAGCATTTTTCGCCGGAGGCCTGGCCGATTTGCAAGGATTTATTCCAAAGTCGGAAATTCCTGAAAAATTTTGCCCCAAAGCTATCATTTATCTTGCGCCGCCATTCAGACATACACATTTTAATGGAAGACAGGTTGTTGTGCATAATCGCATTGAAAATCTTCACGAATTATTTTCGTTCAACCTTTATCCTGGCCCAAGTGCCAAAAAAGGAGTGTATGGGATTTTATTGAACATTGGAGAAAGCGAAGGCTGGGTAACCCTGCATGGCGCAACAGTAAAATTAATAACCCCTTACGACAACGAATTTATAATCATGCACGAAGGGGCAAGCGGCGGCGGTAAAAGTGAAATGATTGGGGAAATGCACAGGCGACCTGATGGTCGTGTGCAAATCGGACAAAATATTATTTCAAAAGAAAAAATTATAATAGACCTGTCGGATACCTGCGAACTCCAGCCCATAACAGACGATATGGCATTGTGCCACCCAAAGTTACAGCAAAACTCTAAAAGGCTGGTAATAACCGATGCCGAACAAGGTTGGTTTTTAAGGGTTGACCACATTAAGGAGTATGGCACGGAGCCTCAGCTGGAAAAGTTAACTATACATCCTCCGGAACCCTTAATTTTTCTGAATCTTGATGGAAAAGCAAACTCGTCTTGTTTAATATGGGAACATACCGAAGACGAACCGGGTAAAAGATGCCCAAACCCCAGAGTAATAATGCCCCGCAGGTTTGTTAAAAATACGATTGACCATCCGGTAGAGGTTGATGTGAGAAGTTTTGGCATTCGCACTCCACCTTCAACAAAGGAAAACCCTAACTACGGTATAGTAGGTATGTTGCACATATTGCCTATGTCGCTTGCATGGCTATGGCGGCTGGTTGCACCCAGGGGTTATTCCAACCCAAGCATAACTGACTCAGAAGAGCTTGCTAGTGAAGGTGTTGGTTCATATTGGCCGTTTGCTACCGGGAAAATGGTTAATCAGGCAAATCTGTTGCTCGAACAAATGATAAACACGCCATCAACCCGATATAAACTTATACCTAACCAATATATTGGTGCATACAAGGTTGGTTTTATGCCAGAATGGATTGCCCGTGAATACATTGCGCGCAGGGGTACGGCAAAGTTTAAACCTAATCATCTCGAACCCGCAAGATGTCCTTTGCTGGGTTATTCTGTCGAGTCTCTAAAAATTGACGGTACCTTTTTACCTACTTACCTTTTAAGAGTTAACGAGCAAGCAGAAGTAGGAACAGAAGGTTATGATAAAGGGGCTTACATCCTCACTGAATTCTTTAAAAAAGAAGCCAATCAATTCTATTGTGATGACCTTCACCCAATGGGGAAAGAAATTATCAAAACATTATTAAATAATGGAAAATTAGAAGATTACCTTCGCTTAACGCCATATCTATAAAATAAAGGCTGCCCGAAAATTTCACATTATTGGTCATAATCGTGTATTTATAAATTTAAAAGTAGGGCAGCCCTTTTGCTTTGAATGTTTAAAAAAAGAAGAAGAAATCACTACTTACAGACTAAAATAATAAGATTCTTCGCTTCACTCTGAATGACAAACGTTTATGTTAGTTTTTAGTCGGAGGGGGAGGTTTGCTGCTTTGC
>JANXXY010000079.1 GCA_025350365.1 Bacteroidales bacterium
CGCCGCCCCCTCTTCCACCCCCTCTCCCCTTGAAGCTGCCCGTCATTCCGAACGAAGAGAGGAATCTAGCGAGGCGGTTTCACCGAAGGTAATCTAGCGGAGCGATTTCACCGAAGGTAATCTAGCGGAGCGAGAAAACGCACTGGCAGAGAAAGGGAAAACATTAAAGTGAGAAGAAATTTAAATTAGGTATAACACCGGATACTCATTTAAAATTTAAATTATCATGAATCTTATAATAAGGAATCTGGATGAGCTACCGAAAGCTGCCGAAGATTTTCTGAGTAAAACTTCCGGGAAACGGCAATTTGCCTTTTATGGCAGCATGGGCGTGGGTAAAACAACATTTATCAAAGAGATTTGCCGTCAGCTTGGGGTTGTTGAAGTTGTAACCAGCCCAACGTTTGCTATCGTCAACGAATATCATACAGCAGAGAACCAAATGGTTTATCATTTCGATTTTTACCGGATCAATAAACTCGAAGAACTTTTTGATTTTGGATATGAAGATTACCTTTACAGTTCAAATTATTGCTTCATCGAATGGCCCGAAAAAGGCGAAGAATTGCTTCCGGAGCATATCCTTCGGGTTAAATTTTCCGAAAACCCCGATGGGAGCAGGAATGTAGAATTTTAAAATAAAACCAAAAGGGGTTGACAAAAACAACGAATTGTATTACTTTAGGACTTCATTTTCAACCGTCATTCTGATTCTCTTTGTATATGGCAAAACCGGCTATTTCTCACAAAGCATTTAATATTCAGCAACAAGGTTTATTAGCGCAGGAAGAAACGCTTGACGTAGCTAAAAAACAATACCAACTGGTTATTGGCATCCCCAGGGAAGTTGACATGTACGAAAACCGCATTCCTTTAACACCCGAAGCTGTTGAAGTACTTGTTGAAAACGGACATACTGTACTATTAGAAACAAACGCCGGAAAAGGGGCTAATTATACCGATGCTCACTTTAGCGAACGCGGCGGCTTAATTATCGATGCGGCACAAGTATATAAAGCTGATATTATACTAAAAATAGCTCCGCTTACTCTCCACGAAATTAGTTTATTGAAAGAAAATCAAATTGTTTTTTCATCCCTTCAATATCGAAATCATTGCGAAGATTACATCCGTGGTTTGATTCAGAAACGAGTTACTGCCATTGCTTTTGAAAATATCCAGGATGATAATAATTGCTATCCTATTGTTCGAAGCATGAGCGAGATATCGGGCAATACTGCTATTTTAATTGCCGCCGAGTACCTTAGCAATGTGAACAATGGAAAAGGCGTGATGCTTGGCGGAATGACCGGCATAACCCCTGCCGAAGTAGTAATTCTGGGATCGGGAACCGCAGCAGAATCGGCTGCCAGAGCTGCACTTGGCTTAGGCGCTTTTGTGAAAATCATCGACAACTCTATATCCCAAATGGAACGATTACAAAATCATTTGGGCATGCGATTGTATACTTCTGTTTTGCATCCTCAGGTGCTGAAAAAAGCGTTAAAGTCTGCCGATGTTGTAATCGGAGCCATTCACTTTACTGATACAAATGCCAAATTCTATGTAACCGAAGATATGGTTTCGAAAATGAAGAAAGGATCTGTCATTGTTGATATCAGCATCGATCAGGGTGGTTGTTTCGAAACTTCGGAATGCCGCACACATGGCGATCCGGTTTATACAAAACATGATGTAATTCATTACTGCGTTCCAAATATCCCCTCAAGGGTATCGCGCACGGCCTCTATTGCGCTAAGCAATGTAATTGGTCCTATACTGCTCGAAGTAGCTGCATCGGGCGGACTAATTTCTCAACTCCGTTACGATATGGGTTTACGCCAGGGCGTTTACATTTATAACGGTATTCTTACCAGTCAGATTATCGGAAACCAGCTGGGTTTACCTGCTCAGGATATCAATCTGTTGATGGCGGCTTTCTGATTAAAATGTTGTAATTTATTTTTTGCACATCCTAACCAACTCTTTGTTCGGACGAGGTTTTACCTCGTCAGTATTATTCTTACAGGCTGTAGCCTGCTTAAATAAGATTAACTCATTCTAAATCCTATGATAAAAAATATTTTCTTAATAGCCATTATTTCACTCGGCTTTTCCGGATGTAAAAAAGATAGTAATACGCCAACAAATGGAGTAATTACATTATCGTCGCAAAAAATTGGCACGCAGACTTTTTATGTGTATGGCTTTTCAGTTTCAACAGGAAGTTTAGTGCAATTTTCACTTGGTTCTGCAGGTAATATCCCCGACTGGGTGTTAGAAGATATCCTAGATGTAGGGGGAAATCCGGTGGGTGCAAATATCACCACTAATCCACAAAATACTCAGGCATTCTGTATCAATGGTTCATATGGAAATCAGACGGAGGCTGAAAATGTATTCTCTGCTTATAAAGACGTAGTTATTACAATATCAACTGATAAAGTTACCGACATAAAGCCATTCCAAATGTATACATACAAAGATAAAGCCGGAAAATATACCAAGTTTCTGATTGAAACGTTGGAAAAAAAAATATCAGGCAACACTTTTTATTTCGAGGCTTCAATCCGGTGGGTTTACCAACCGGACGGAACAAAGCATTTTAGCGAGTAACCGTTCCAATTTACTTTTTCAACATCCACACAGCGTCTGCACCCTTAGCGGTTGTAATTATATCGAATTGAATTTGAGCTTCGGTTTTGTCTTTAAATTCACCAAGTGAAACCCTGTATTTATCCTGTTCAAACTGTATTATCTCAGGTTTATAGCCTTCTTTGGTTAATATCTTTGACAGAATTTTTGCGCGATTAAATGTTTTAAAACTTCCGGCGATAAGGTAATAGGTAACATTTGCCTGAGGCTTTGAAACTTCGACTTCGGAAGTGAGTGCCAGTGCCTTTTTCTTGTCAGTAGCATTATCGAAGAATTTCTCCAGATCGCTGGATTTGGCAGTGTCTTTAGATGTTTCAGTTTTCGTGCTGACGATTGTATCGCTATTGTTTTTAGTTGGTTCAACTACAACCGGAGGAATTGTTTTGGTATTTTTAAACTTATAAGCAATGTCAGGATAATTTAGATATACTAAAAGTGCAATAACTGCTGCAGTGATAGCTGCGGCAATCATCCATACCACAGAATAATTTCTTCCCACCTTAGTGGTAATTATTTCTGTATTTTTATTAGGAGTAAGATCATATTCCACAGGCTTATAATCGATATTGGAAAGTCCGAATGAGTCGGTTAAAAAATTAACCTCAGGTTCACGTTCAAACCTTGTTACTCCGTTTTCTTTCGAAAAATAGCCAATCCCTTCAAAAAGAATCGTTTCTTTCTCGTCCAATCGCTTTGAAATTAATTTTACTTCACTTAAAATAAATGCCTCAGCTTCTTCTTTGCTTATCCCTTTTTGCGACGAAATATAATTAGCCAGTAGTCCATCGGTATCAATCAAATCATCGTCGAAAGAGAGATATTTAGAGGGAGGTGCAATTGAATGATCATTTACATTTATTTCTGCTGGTTTATATTTAGTAATCAACCCACCAAATCCCGGTATTACAAGAATATCATGATTATAAAGTAACTTTTTGATGTAAATAGCTAATTCCATGGTTCAGAGTTTTGTGTAAAGGTATAAAAATTTAATTTTTAATGATAACCTATTCTAAGTTCACCTGCCTATACCCTTGATTTTACAGTATTATATTTCTCAGGTTTTAAATGATCAAACATTTTCTAACATTTTTATTAACTTCGTGAGCTTATTAGTAATTCAGCTATTGATGAAAGAAATACAGATGGTTGACCTTAAAAGTCAATATCTAAAGATAAAAACTGAAATTGATTCATCCATTATTGATGTTATTGAGAAATCAGAATTCATTAATGGATCGCAAGTTAAAATTTTTCAGAAACAACTTGAAGATTATCTAGATATAAAGCATGTAATTCCTTGCGGAAATGGAACCGATGCACTTCAAATTGCATTAATGGCTCTTGGACTTAAACAAGGCGATGAGGTAATAACGTCGGATTTCACTTTTATTGCTACACTCGAAGTTATAGCCTTGCTTGGCCTAAAGCCCATTTTGGTAGACGTGGATCCAAATACATTCAATATCTCTGTGGAAGGTATTAAAAGGGCTGTTACACCTAAAACGAAAGCAATCATTCCAGTTCATCTTTTCGGTCAATGTGCCAATATGGATGAAATCCTTTCGTTGGCTAAATCGCATAATATTGTTGTTGTGGAAGATGCCGCTCAGGCATTTGGAGCTACCTACCAAATGGAAGGCAACCGTAATGTACATGCCGGCGCTATGGGAGACATAGGATGCACATCTTTCTTTCCATCAAAAAATTTGGGATGTTATGGCGACGGAGGAGCTGTGTTTACCAATAACGATACACTTGCTGCACTGGTAAGATCGATTTCCAACCATGGTATGAAAGTGCGTTATTATCATGATCATGTGGGTATTAACTCCAGGTTAGACACCATACAGGCAGCAATATTAAGTAGCAAACTTAAGTACCTTGACCATTATAACCTGGATCGCCGGAAAGCAGCTGAGTTTTACGATAGGGCATTTTCAGGTTGTGATAAGATTCAGGTTCCTGCCCGCAATTCCAAGTCAACACATATTTTTCATCAATACACACTGATTATCAAGAGTGGAGATAGGGATGACCTAAGGAAACACCTTCAGTCAAAAGGAATTCCTGCCATGGTTTATTATCCCATTCCATTGCATGAACAAAATGCTTATAAAAATTTAGGTTACCGTACAGGTGATTTCCCTGTTACGGAACAATTATGCAAATCGGTGATTTCATTGCCGATGCATACCGAGTTAGATATAGAACAGCTGGAATTTATTACAAAATCAGTTTTAGAATTTTATTAATGGAGAAAGATTTTTTTTCGCATCCATCTGCTTATGTCGACGAAGGGTGCATTATAGGGAAAGGTACCAAAATCTGGCATTTTTGTCATGTTATGTCCAACTGCATCATTGGTGAAAATTGCAATATTGGTCAAAATGTAGTTGTTTCGCCCGAGGTTATTCTTGGCAACAATGTTCGTGTTCAAAATAATGTATCAATCTATACCGGAGTCATTTGTGAGGATGATGTTTTTCTGGGCCCATCCATGGTATTCACTAATGTAATCAATCCACGAAGCGCCGTTAGCCGTAAAGATGAGTACAAACAAACTCTTGTTGAAAAAGGTGTCACTATTGGGGCAAATGCCACGATTGTATGTGGTCATAAAATCGGTCGTTTTTCTTTTATCGGGGCTGGAACGGTTGTTACAAAAGATGTTATGCCATATTCGTTGGTAATTGGTAATCCGGGACGTCATTCCGGCTGGATGAGCGAATATGGCCATAAATTGCATTTTGGACCGGACGGAATTGCGGTTTGCCCCGAAAGCAAAGAGAAGTATATACTCGAAGAAGGAAATGTTAGAAAAATAATATCGTAAGCATGAATAATACTGATCCTAAAAATTTTGCTCTGGTAGGCGCTGCCGGATTTATTGCTCCCCGTCACTTAAAGGCCATCAAAGAAACAAAAAACAACCTGGTTGCAGCACTCGATAAGTTTGATAGTGTTGGAATTATGGATAGTTTTTTTCCAAATGCCGATTTTTTCGTTGAATTTGAGCGTTTCGACCGCCACATAGACAAACTACGCCGCACCGGAACCAAAGTCGATTATGTAAGTATCTGCTCGCCCAACTATTTGCATGATTCTCACATTCGGTTTGCACTGCGTAATCAAGCCGATGCAATTTGCGAAAAGCCTCTTGTACTTAATCCATGGAATATCGACGGGTTAGGTGAGATGGAAAAAGAAACCGGTAAAAAAGTATTCAATATATTCCAATTGCGTCTTCATCAGTCGATTATTGACTTGAAAGAAAAAATTGAAAAAGGTCCAAAAGATAAAATATACGACATCGACCTTACCTACATCACAAGTCGTGGCAATTGGTACTATACTTCATGGAAAGGTGATATGTCGAAATCCGGAGGTGTAGCTACAAACATAGGTGTTCATTTTTTTGATATGCTATCGTGGATATTCGGAGAGGTGAAAGAGAATATCGTACATGTATCTCAACCAGATAAGTCTGCCGGTTTTATGATGCTGAAAAGAGCACGTGTAAGATGGTTTTTAAGTATTGATTACCATGATATCCCCGAAGAAATAAGGGCTAAAAGCCAACGAACGTTCCGATCTATCACAGTGGATAACGATGAATTTGAATTTAGTGAAGGATTTGCCGATTTACATACAAAAACATACGAACATATACTCTCCGGAAATGGATTTGGATTGCTTGAAGCAAAAAATGCCATAGAAACAGTTTTTGCTATCCGAAACGCCAATCCTGTCGGATTAAAAGGAGATTACCATCCATTTTGTAAAAATGTCAAATAAAAAAAGTTAATTATATGATAAACAAACTCATTTCGAAAAAGGAAAAATTAGCAGTCATTGGGCTTGGATATGTAGGTTTGCCTATTGCCTTAGAATTTGCAAGGAAAATTTCGGTAATCGGATTTGACATCCGACCGGACAGGGTTGAAAAAATGAAAAACAAAATTGATCCTAGTGAAGAACTGGAATCCTCAGCCTTTGATGGATGTGATATTCATTTTACCTGCGATATTGAGGAGTTGCGCGAAGCCAAATTTTTTATCATTGCTGTTCCTACTCCTATTGACCACCATAATCTTCCTGATTTAACACCTTTACTCAGTGCAACCAAAACAGTTGCACAAGTATTAAAAAAGGGAGACTATGTTGTTTATGAATCAACGGTTTATCCCTCATGTACAGAAGAAGACTGTATTCCGATACTTGAAAAAATTTCGGGACTTACATTTATAAAGGATTTTAAGGTTGGGTTTTCACCCGAACGTATCAATCCCGGAGATAAAGAACATACGCTGACCAAAATCATTAAAGTAGTTTCGGGATGCGATGCCGAATCTCTTGATAATATAGCAAAGACTTATGAATTAGTTGTTAAAGCTGGGGTTCACAGGGCTAGTTCAATTAAAGTAGCCGAAGCTGCTAAAATCATAGAAAACACACAACGCGATATCAACATCGCTTT
>JANXXY010000322.1 GCA_025350365.1 Bacteroidales bacterium
CCTGGGAATTATAGAGTAGTGTAACATTTTCAGCACGTTGGATAAGTCGATAGAAATAGTAGGCATATATTGCATCCTGATGTTCGATGGTAGGCAATCCAAAGCCTTTGCGTAAGTTATACGGAATAAATGTGTTCGACGCATCGCTTTTAGGCAATACACCTTCGTTAGCTGACATAAGTATGATATTCGAAAAATCGAGTGTCCGGGTTTCGAGAACACCAAGCACTTGTAATCCAGCCAATGGTTCACCTTTGAATGGAATGGACAACGCACTGATCACCTTACGAAGTACACGGACAAGTGTAGGAATTTCAAGCGGAATATTTTCGCTTGTTAGTAAATCATTCAGCCGGTTAATTGAAGTGATGAACGTAAACCAATACTCGCGGTGAAAATTTCCTCCGGACTGATTCCCTGTATCAGTATGCACTAAACGGGCAGTAATTGCTCCTATTTCAGTAATATAATCCAATAAATTACCCGCCGATTTGCTGAAAATAAAAAGCTGCGATAAAAACTCGTGTTTGGAAACTTCTTCTTTGGTTAAAAAAACACGGTTATACTTAAGAATATACGTAAGCAACTGGTTGGCCTCTGCACCACAGATCAGTTGAACATAAGGATGATTGAGTAAAGCGGTTACATCCCGGTGATAAAAACGGTAACCGCCATCTTTAAATTTCTTCACGTTCTTCTGCATAGCAATAAGAGCTTCGAAAAAACTATATACCGGTGTGTATCTAAAAGGGTAACCAAGGGTAACATTCACCTCGCTAACCTCATCAGGCAGTGATGACAATACAGGAATCAGCAAAGTCTCGTCGGAAAGCACAATGGCCGTATCAGCCATCTTTTTCCGCTCTACATTCATGTTTTGAAGTACTGTGGATATGAGTTTCGCCTGACCAATATCCGACGGAACCGCTATAATCTGAATGTTTTTAGGTGAAGTGAGTGATTTCTGAGGAGTTATAGTCCACGGTTGCGGAAACAGCTGGAGATTTTTGCGAATGAAAAACCCTGCTTCATGCCACTCGTTTTGAATGTAATAATCGTCGTAATCCCAAAAGAAATCTGCCAGTTTATTCTTTTTAAGATACAGGAAGTATTCCTTTTCGCACTCGTTTAATGCATTGAAACCAATGATGGCATAGTGTTGAAAAGCTGTTTTAACAGGTTTCCCGCCGCGAACATTGTCAATTACCTGCTTGCACATCATACCCTCATAAGCCAGGCCTTTCGACCGAAGTAGTTCCTTAAACCCAGTATAGACATTGAAAAGAACCGTCCAGACAGAAATAAAATCGTCTTTCAACGGACTTGCCTCATGAAGCTTAATATTAGTCCAAAACTCGCGAATCATTTTAATTTGTTCTTCGGGAAGCGAAAACTGTTTTTCAATTTCCTTTAAATCCGAAAGGTTCTGGAAAAGCTGTTTCGGATCGGCGAGATATTTGTCTATGTCATCAAAATCGTTGAGGAGCATTTCGCCCCAATTGTAAAATTCGTCGAATGTTTCGGTGGTTTTCTTTTCTTTAGTATACACCTGATACAAATAAAACACCAATGTGAGCTGATCGGCCGGTTGAAGACCACTCAAATCCTTCATTAGTTCAGCAATGGTGCGAATTTGTGGCATCCAAATGGGCTTGTCGATATATTGAGCCAGATACCGGCTAAAAAACACCCCTGCACGGCGGTTTGGGAACACCAGACAAACATCCTGAAGTTCCGTTTTATATGTCTGATGCAAGTATTCGGCAACCGATTTGAGAAATGGAGTCATGAAACGGTTTTAATATTAATTCTCAAAGTTGTAATATTAATGAGATTTTATCAAGACTTTGCCAGGAGTTATTTCCAATAATCTTCTCAACACATAAAATTAAGGTCATCTTATCAAAAAATGACTTATTTTTATTACCAAATTACATTCACTAACCAAAATCCTACATGCAATGAAAAAACACCTCAACCTTATATTACGAATTACCGCTATTATTCTGATTGTTTTGTTCTACTTCGGTTATAAGATTTACAAAAGTGTGGCTGGTTCTGAAGAAATAACAGGGAAGAAAGAGAATGTCCCTCAACCTATTACCGAAATGCCACCTCTTACAAAAGGCACTGCCGACTGGCCAAACTGGCGAGGGCCAAAGTTGGATGGAAAATCTGCTTTTACAGGAATAAAAACAGACTGGACAAAGGGTTTGGAAAAACTATGGGAAGTCGATTATTTATGTCAGGGAATAGCCAATGCATCATGGTCAGCGCCCGTAATACAAGGTAATCGGTTGGTCGTTACCGGACGTGATGATAAAAACGATTTGGTATTCTGTATCAATGCGGATAATGGCAAACTAATGTGGATGAAATCATACGCTGCGGAAGCTGGAACCAGTCATGGACCCGGCGCCCGTGCCACTCCATTTATCGACGACAACCGGGTTTATACCTTTGGCCGAAGCGGCGATCTTGCCTGCTGGATGCTGGAAGATGGAAAACTTCTGTGGAAGAAAAATGTAAAGGAACTTGGTGGCGCCGAACCGCAATGGGGCTGTTCATCATCTCCTTTTGTATTTGAAAACAAAGTAATTGTTCAGGGCGGCGGAAAAGCCCTGGTAATTGCTTACAATAAAATGACGGGCGAAGTAGTTTGGAAATCAATGGAAGGTGATGCGGGCTATTCGGCATCTACAGTTATAACTATTGAAAATGAACCCAAACTCCTCGTTTATCACGCGAAGGCTTTATCACTCCTGAATCCATTTGATGGAAAGGAAATATGGAGAACCCCATGGGAAACTGAATATGGCGTAAATGCCACAACTCCTGTTGTTGAGAAAAACTTGATTTTTCACACAGCCGGATATGGAATGGGAGGACAAGCCCTGGAAGTAAAAAAGGATGGTTTCTCAGTAAAATGGAAAAATGATGTTATTGCATCCCAACATTCCGATCCAATTGTGATTGACGGATACATTTACGGATATTCCGGCGAAAGTAGCGGCCATAATGGGAAATTCAAATGTGTTGAAATGGCTACCGGAAAAGAAATTTGGAGCACTGATGAGATAAGCTGGGGAACCATTATTTATGCCGATGGTTACCTGATCTGTTTCAGCGTAAAAGGCAACCTTTATCTTGTAAAGCCCAACCCAAAAGGATTCCAAAAAGTTGGAGAACTGAATAAAGCGATGGCAGATGTAACAAATCCTGCCTGGACAGTGCCAGTAATTGCTAACGGAAAGCTATATCTACGCTACCTTCAACGGTTGGTATGTTATAATTTGAAGGCTTAATACACTATCAGTTACGTTAATAGTTCGGCTGAAGTTGAACCTCAGCCGAATATATGAAAACGGACTTTTAGAAAAAAGATAATGACAATTGGTTAAACGAAGATTTTTGGAAAACCGCAAATAGTTAATAACTATCCCTTATTTGAAAACACAAGAGAGGAACATAGAAATGCAATTTTGCAAACAAAGAAGTTTTAAAAGACAATGTTTTCACTTAATAAATTCGTAGCATAACATGGATAAACTGCGCATTACCCAACTAAAATCAATATTCGATGAAATAGCTCGTTTTATCAGCGGCGATGACAAAAAAGAACAAGTAGAAATATGGTTTGCCCGCGAATTGCAGGAAATACTTGGATATGCCCGTTGGGAGAATTTTATTGTCGCTTTGCAACGTGCCGTAAATTCATGTAAAACTCAGAATATAAACATTGATGATCATTTTCGTGAAGTCACGAAAATGATCGATATTGGGAAAGGAGGTAAACGTGAAATCACCGATTTTATGCTTACACGCTACGCTTGTTATCTGATTGCTCAAAACGGTGACCCAAACAAAGAAATTATTAAAGAAAAACATCTAATGTTAGACCAGAAAACTAAAAAATAAACTGATCACCCTAGTCTCTCCTTGATTTTAATTTTATTAACCCTTCTAAATATGAGCCAAATCAATTACATCTTCAGGTTTAACCGGTCGTCCGTTACTCAGGCAAACGCCTATCACCTTGGCTTTTATAATTACCTTATCATCAGGGATTCGCTGGATCTGCTGATCGAAAACAATCCGCAAGTTTCCTTCCTTATACATACAGCTTATCACTTTGAACTTA
>JANXXY010000327.1 GCA_025350365.1 Bacteroidales bacterium
ACCTGCACAAAATGCGCTAAATGTGCGATTGTCTGTAAATCGGAATGTATCAGTATTAAAGAACAATCGGTAGATTTTAGCCGGTGTGTAGGCTGTTTTAATTGTTTAAGGGCATGCGATAACAGCAGTATTAATTACAAATTTGTTGTTCCATTGGCAAAAAACAAACCTGTTATCAATTCAAAAACAGATGAATCGAAACGGAGTTTTATAGCAAATTCACTCATACTCACAGGTGCTTTAGTCGGTATTTCAACCATGGGACGTGCCGAAAAACCAGGACTTAAATACAGGAAAAACCTGACCCCGATAAAGAAGAAGCATGTTTGTTCTCCTCCGGGATCAATTAGTATCGACCATTTCAACAATGCCTGTACGGCCTGTCATTTGTGCGTTTCAGCTTGTCCATCGGGTGTATTACAGCCTTCATTGCTGGAATATGGAATGATTGGTTTTATGCAACCATTTCTTGATAATCATACCAATTATTGTAATATTGAATGTGTGAAATGCAGCGAAGTATGCCCTACAGGAGCTATATTGCCTATCGCTAAAAATATAAAAAAGACATGCCAGATTGGTCAGGTTCATTTTATCAAAAACAACTGTGTGGTATATACCGACGAAACTTCTTGCGGCGCCTGTTCCGAGCATTGCCCCACCCAAGCAGTGAAAATGGTACCCTACAAAGGAAAATTAACAATTCCTGAAGTAAATGTCGAACTCTGCATTGGTTGCGGGGCTTGCGAGCATCCTTGTCCTGTAAGGCCACACCGGGCAATATATGTTGAAGGAAATGTTGTGCATAAAGTATCTAAAAAACCTGAAATTAAAAAAATTGAAGAAAAGCAAACTGAAGATTTCCCATTTTAATTGGTCATTTTCAATATTTCAGTTTCGTTCAATATAACTTATCTCCTAAAGAAGTCTTTAGTCTAAAAATGCTAACGATATAGTCAATTTTCGCCTTGAGAAGCATCAACCGGCTTTCTGACACAGTTGTTTCTGCATCCAGTAGGTCAAGATTAGTGATGGCTCCGGATTTGAAACTTATTGTAGCCAGCGAAAAGGCTTCAGCAGCCTGATCAAGCTGCAACTCATACTGGTTGATTTTTTGCGAAGCGGCTATTCTGTTAGCATCGTTTTCAATTACTTCATTGGATATATTTCGACGAACTATTTCAGTTTCGTAACTTGAAGAGGTGATAGAACTATTAGCTTGCAATAAATTGTTTTTCATACGGTTACCATCAAACAAAGGGATACGAATTCCCAATCCTGCTGAAAAATTCGGTTGTATTTTATCAATTGTGGGCATATAACCATTTTTCCCACCTCCTGAAACAAATACATTAACAACAGGGTTGTTTTGCGATTTCACTACATTGAATTGCATTTTTAAAAGCGACTCTTTCTCTTTTGCAATCAACATTTCAACACGGTGTTCTAGCGCATAACCAAGCAATGAATCCTGTGAAATTAAAGGAGAAGAAATTTTAAGCTCATTATTCAAAAATAATTTGTTTGTCACAGACAACCCCATTAACGAATTTAATATTGCCGTTTGTGAGATACGCATGGTAAACAAATCTGTTTTCTGACTTTCGGTGGTTGATATTTTCACTTTTGTGGCCAACAATTCGTATTTCGTGGCAGAGCCTGTTGCATTTCTCTTTTCTATAAAACCCAGGTGTTCTTTAAGCGTTCTCAACTCTTCTTCCTTAATTATAATGGCATCTTGCAGAAATACGAGTGAAAAAAAAGTATTGGTGGTTATTATTGTCAACTTTTGCTTAACCAAATCTACATTTTTTAAAAGAAGCACTTTGTTTTCTGTTTCCAATTTTATATTGCCGGATGTTTTTCCAAAATCGTAGATGTTTTGACGATAATTTAATGCTGCTACATAATTATTTTCAGAAAATAACTGAATATTTCCAAATCCAGGAAAATTAAATTTTGTTACCGGAGCCAATCTGGTATAGTTGGCAGTTACATCGATATCAGGCATATACCCAGCTTTTGCCAATCCAATACGAGCTTCAGCAGCATTTAATGCTTCTTCGACCTGCTTTACAGAAGGGTGAGTCTGCATCACATTCTGCAAAACACTCGAAAGAGTTAACGAATCGTTAATTAACAGCTCCTGGGTTTGATTAACATGTTGCGCTTTTATTGAAGAAAAACCAATATTCAATGCTGCTTGAATCAAGAAAATACTAACAATCAATCTCATAAATATCATTATAAAAATTATCAAATATTATTTTTTCATTTGTTGATGATGCCTGCTTTTCCGGGCTGTTTTTTTTTCATATGAAGCCAGAAAATTGGAATTAATCCAATAAGCGTGACAACTCCGGCAAGCAAAAAATCATCATCAATGCCCTGAATATAGGCCTCTTTGCCAATGTGTGACATCAGAATGGATTGGCCTTGTTGGATGGCACTCGAAGCGGTGCTGCCGGCATTTTGCTGAAGATAATTCGATATATTGCCTGATATATTTGAAAAAGCCTGCGAATGGGAATCCACTGATTGTCCGAACATTTGATTATGGAAATTAATACGGGTAGTCATGATGGTGGCAAAAATAGCAACCCCAAAACTAGCTCCTAATTGCCGTATAGTATTTAACAATCCTGAGGCTTGAGCCATTTTATCTCGTGGGATGTCAATCATTGCTATGGTGCTTAACGGAGTAAACATAAGTCCCATTGCAAAACCACGCATATAAAGCGACAACATGATATAGTTATGCTCTGAAAGATACGAGAGGTATCCGTTAATAAAGAAGCTGAAGGCCAATATGATTACTCCTACAAATACGGGAATTTTAGGATTAGTTTTATCCCCGATTACACCTGCAAGTGGAGCCATTATCCCCTGAATGATACCCACCGGAAGAAACACCGATCCTGCCATTATTGCAGTATAATTCAATGAATTTTGAAGGTATTGAGGCATCAAAAAAGTACTTCCAAACATTCCAATGCTGAAAATAAACATGATCAGGTTGCTAAGTCCAAAATTACGGTTAGCAAGCAATCGTAAATCAATTATCGGATCATCTACAATAAATTCGCTCGTAATGAATACCGCCAATGCAATTATCGATATCGCAAAACAAGCGAGAACATAAGGCGCATTCCATCCTGCGGTATTGGTAGTGGAACTTCCTTCCGTTAATCCATAAAGAATCACCGGTAAAAAAGTACTTATCGAAAAGAAACCTATGTAATCGAATTTTCGTCGCCTTGGACTTATGAATTCTTTTTGAATAACAATTGTGGCTACCATACCCATAATTCCGACAGGAACATTTACATCGAAGATTAGTTGCCAGGTAAAATTATCTACCAGATATCCACCAATGAGTGGACCAAACGAAACTGAGGCTGCGGCAGAAATTGCCCAAAAGCCAAGTGCGACGCCACGTTGCTCAACTGGAAATTCCCGGGTAATAATAGCCATACCCAAGGGCATCAAACATCCTGCACCTAAACCCTGGATAACCCTTGAAAAAACAAGCATATTTTCATTGTTGGAAACCCCGCATAAAAATGATCCAATGGTAAATAACAACAATCCCCAGAAGTACATTCGTTTGTATCCAAATCGGTCAGCAAGCCAGCCCGATGTTGGCAAAGCCACGGCGAGCGCGAGCATATATGCCGTTAAAACCCATTCAATTTTATCGATACCCACTCCAAACGAGGCCATTATTTTTGGCAGTCCCACATTGACAATGGTAGAATCGAGCACTGCCATAAAGGTACCAATCATTACGTTGGCTAATAACCACCAACGATAACGGTCATGACTCGGATGAAATGTCGAATCTCTTTTCCGAATCACCCTTCGAATACGGTGAGACGGGGTTAATCTTGCCATAATCGTTATTTAATGATTTTTACAACTGCGGACATGCCCGATAATAGTTTTATAGAAATCTTGTTGCCCTTTTTATTGGTTATCTCATCTATCGAAATTTTTATGAGTACACGTTGGGTTATTTTAGTAAAATTCCCTGATGCATTACTTGGGGGTATAAGTGCGAATTGGGATGCTGTGTTTGAACCAATAAAAAATAATGTCCCTTTACAAACTATATTGGGAAATGCATCAATCGTATATTTCGCTTTCTGATTCAGTTTGAGAACTGACAGGTTAGTTTCTTCAATAAAGATAGAAATCCATTGATCACGATCATTGATAATTGTAAAAATAGATTGTCCGGGTTGAGCAATATCACCCGGCAATAACCACCTTTTTGCCACCCTCCCATCAATCGGCGCAAAAAGTTTCACATTACGAAGTTGGGTCTCCGTAACCCCTATTTGAGATATAGAACTTTCAACGGTAGCCTGAGCCGATGCAATTTGTGATTTTGAAACCATCAGTTGCATTTTGGCAGCATCATATTGTGCTTTAGTTGATTGATTAGCTTTCTGAGCATGCTCATATTGTTCCTGAGTCATCACTCCTCCGTCGAATTGAGCTTTTGCCCTCGCGAGATCGTCCTTAGTGCGTTCGAAGTTAATTTCATATACCTTGATACTCTCCTGATCTAACTGATATTTGGCTTCAAATTGAAACTGATTTGCAATGGCCTGTTTTTTCATTGACTGGAGTTGATTTTTCTGGGAAAACAACTCGGCGCTGTCTAATTCAGCAATCAAAATACCCTTTTTAACGGAGTCTCCTTCGTTAACATAAATTTTTACAATCCTTCCCAAAATTTTTGAACTCACTGATACTTTGTCGGCATCAACATAAGCATCGTCTGTAGTAATGTATTTGGAATAATCTTTATACCAATACCAACAAGCTGTTAAAACACCAACAATAATTAATATCAAAGGGATGTATCGTATAAATACTTTCTTTTTTTGAGGCTCCTCAACATTGTTTTTTTCCATTTATTATATCCTTTTTAAATTATTGCGTAAATTATTATTTTGTTTCATAATTCATTATTCCCTTAATAAAAATATCAGTAAACAGGTTTAATTTTGTATAAAGCATATCATATTCCTCCTGTTCAACATACATCAGCTCTTTGTTTTGAAATATCAAGCCACGTAAACCTCGTAATAATTCAAGAAATAGAATAGCTGTTTCACGAGTATTTGAAATAGAGAACTTTTTTCTTTCAACTCCTTGTAAAAGAATTAGTTCAACAATTTCCGCTTCTTTTTGACGTAACTGATGCAAAGTATCTGACAAAAGAGGCCTCACCATTTTAAATTCTTCGAGACGCAAACGACTCAGATTAAAGAATGTCTTAAAGTAATCAAGGCGGATTTTTACAAATTTTTTCAACATATCAATGGGATCGTAGTTTTCTTTTAAGGTATCATCAATCAATTGAATAAATACATCTTGCTCCATCTCAACCACTGCTTTAAACAAATGTTCCTTATCGGGAAAATAGTAATATAGTGAAGCTTTTGAAATGCCCAAATCGAATGCAATTTCCTGCATCGTGGTTTTTTGTAAACCATACAATCCGAAACGCTTCTGTGCCACTTTCAGTATCTGATTGATTTTTGAAAGGTTTTCTCCACTATGCGTGATATAAACCATAATAATAATATACGTATGTTTGACTTATTGATTTAATTGGTCAAATATATAGAATAATTTTAAATAAAACTAACATTTGTAGTAAAATAGTTAGCGTATTTTTTACGCTAAGTTTGGTTTTCATTTCAAAATAGCATATTTTAGCACCCAAACAAAGAAAGCAATGACAAGGTTAAATCCGCATATATCAGTAGACTGTGTAATTTTTGGTTTTGATGGCGCTAATTTGAAAGTTTTGCTGATCGAACGCGAAAAACTTCCAGAGGAAAATCCTGATATTCCTTCAGATATTCTTAAACTTCCCGGAAACCTAATAAGTGATACTGAGGATTTGGACGAGTCGGCTTATCGTGTATTACGCGAGTTGACCGGACTTGACAAAATTTTTTTAAAACAGTTCTCAGTGTTTGGCAACCCTAACCGTCTTGATAATTCTAATGATTTGGAATGGTTGCGAGTAACCAGTGAATTACCTGTTGAGCGTGTTGTTACCATTGCCTATTATTCTCTTGTGAAAATTAATGAAAGTAATCCCAACGAATCTTTGCTTTCGCGCACTAAATGGATTGAGGCAAACGAAATTCCAAAACTCATTTTCGACCATAATCAGATTATTGATAAAGCATTAGATGCACTTCGTAAGGAGTTACGCACCGAACCTATTGGATTTGAACTTTTACCCAAAAAATTCACCTTGCGCCAGTTACAAAACCTGTACGAGGTAATTCTAGGAAATAAGCTTGATAATAGAAACTTCAGAAAAAAAGTTGGAAAACTTGATTATCTGGTAGCTCTGCCTGAAAAAGAAAATGGTGTTAACCATAAACCAGCGCAACTCTATAAGTTTGATAAGAAAACATTTTATAAAACCAGAAAAGATGCGGGGTTTGTGATTTGATAGAACTTAAAAATTTATGAATGATGAATGATGAATGATGAATGATGAATGATGAATGGTGATGATGAATTATATTCCTATAGTAAAGCCTGAAGGGCTTGAATTTGAATAACCTCCGGTAAAACCGGAGGAGAAATTAGACGATAGCAATAGAACCCGGAAGGGGTTCAACCCTTTCAAAGCAGAAGCATATCTATGAACTATGAACAAATGTACTATGATGTAAAAAGTAGCGAACTATAAACAATACCATTAACAAACAACGAAAACTAAATACCAAAACTATGTACTTATTAGGATACGACATTGGAAGTTCATCGGTAAAGGCAAGCCTTGTAAACACCGAAACAGGCGTTTGTGCTGCCTCAGCCTTCTATCCAAAGGAAGAAATGCCAATTAAAGCAGTTCATTCCGGCTGGGCTGAGCAAGATCCGGAAATATGGTGGCAGAACCTCAAACTGGCTACTAAAGAGGTATTAAGCGAATCGGGGGCAAAAGCAAACGACATCAAAGCCATTGGCATTTCTTATCAAATGCATGGTTTGGTGTTGGTTGATAAAGATCAAAAAGTATTACGACCATCTATTATATGGTGTGATAGCCGGGCTGTAACCATTGGGGAAAAGGCATTTAATGATATTGGCAGCACTCATTGCCTTGAACATCTTCTTAATTCGCCCGGTAACTTCACAGCTTCAAAACTTAAATGGGTAAAAGACAACGAACCTGACTTGTTTGATAAAATCTATAAGATAATGCTTCCGGGCGATTTTATTGCAATGAAACTCTCGGGAGTGATAAACACTACGATATCAGGACTCTCTGAAGGTATGTTTTGGGATATTAAAAACAATAAACTTGCCGAATTCCTTCTGAATCATTACGGAATTAGCAGAGATCTTATTCCTGACATTGTTCCTACTTTTTCCGAACAAAGTAAAGTTACAACTACTGCCGCCGGGGAACTTGGACTGTCGTCGGAAACAATAATATCCTACCGTGCAGGCGACCAACCAAACAATGCACTCTCACTGAATGTTCTTAATCCCGGAGAAATTGCCGCTACAGCAGGGACTTCAGGAGTTGTTTATGGTGTGAGTGACCAGATAAAATACGATCCGCAATCGCGTGTAAATACCTTTGTTCATGTAAATCAAACCGACAAACAAACCCGATTGGGCGTGCTTCTGTGCATTAATGGTACTGGAATTCTTAACTCCTGGTTGAAGAAAAATGTTGTGCCTTTCGGAACAAGCTACGACGAAATGAACCAAATGGCATCTGAAATTCCCGTTGGATCAGACGGTTTAGTTGTTCTTCCATTTGGAAATGGGGCTGAACGAATGCTTGGAAACAAAAATATGGGAGCGGTTATTGCCGGAACAAGTTTTAATACTCACCATCGCGGACATCTGCTTCGTGCAAGTCAGGAAGGAATTGTATTCTCATTCAAATATGGAATGGATATCATGCAACAAACCGGCATTACCCCTGCTGTTATTCGTGCAGGAAATGCAAATATGTTCCTTAGTTCTGTCTTTCGTAACACATTAGCTACGGTAACCGGCGCAACCATTGAACTTTACGATACCGATGGCTCTGTTGGTGCAGCCAAAGGCGCTGGCGTGGGTGCCGGAATATACAAATCATTTGGTGAAGCATTTAACTCTTTAAAAAAGCTCCGGGTGATAGAACCTTCTAAATCGGAAGATGAGGCTTGCAAAGCCTCTTATGGAGTTTGGAAGGAAATTCTTATGAAAAATATTTAATCATTGCTCTAATTATTAACTAAATAAACAACAAGATGTCAGTTTTACCAGGTAACAAAGAATATTTTCCGGGGATCGGAAAAATTAAATTTGAAGGAAAAGATACGAAAAATCCGCTCGCGTTTCGTTTCTACGATGAAAACAAAATGATTAATGGTAAATCCATGAAAGATCATTTTCGGTTTGCGATGGCCTATTGGCATACCCTCTGCGGAACCGGTGGAGATCCATTTGGCCCAGGCACAAAAGTATTCCCATGGGATGCGGGTTCTGATGCTATTTCGGTAGCCAAAAATAAAATGGATGCAGCGTTTGAATTCATGACTAAAATCGGAATTCAATTCTATTGTTTCCACGATATTGACCTTATTGATGAAGGAAAAAGCTTTTCGGAATACGAGAAAAATCTTTCGTCCATTGTAGATTATGCCAAAGAAAAGCAAAAAGCATCCGGCATTAAATTGCTGTGGGGTACTGCCAACGTATTTTCCAATCCACGT
This sequence comes from Bacteroidales bacterium, assembly GCA_025350365.1. Taxonomy (GTDB): domain Bacteria; phylum Bacteroidota; class Bacteroidia; order Bacteroidales; family JAAUTT01; genus JAAUTT01. Next base: position 8,757 of record JANXXY010000327.1, read on the forward strand.
TATATGAACGGCGCTTCCACAAATCCCAATTTCGATGTGGTTGCTTGTGCCGGTACTCAGGTTAAGAACGCCATTGACGCAACCATTGCATTAGGTGGCGAAGGGTATGTGTTCTGGGGAGGTCGCGAAGGATACATGAGTTTGCTTAATACCAATATGAAGCGCGAACTCGAACATATGGGGAAATTCCTTACTATTGCCCGTGATTATGCTCGTAAACAAGGGTTTAAAGGATGTTTCTATATTGAACCAAAACCTATGGAACCAACCAAACACCAATACGATTTCGATTCCGCAACAGTAATCGGTTTTCTACGTCAGTATGGTTTGGAAAAAGATTTCAAGTTGAATATCGAAGTTAACCATGCAACCTTAGCCGGACATACTTTCCAACACGATCTTCAGGTGGCAGTTGATGCGGGCATGTTAGGAAGTATTGATGCAAACCGTGGCGATTATCAAAACGGTTGGGATACCGACCAGTTTCCGATTAACGTATACGAGTTAACCGAGGCTATGCTAGTAATAAGGGAAGCAGGCGGATTTACAACAGGTGGTATTAATTTCGATGCTAAAACCCGTCGCAATTCCACCGATCTGGAAGATATATTTATTGCCCATATCTCTGGTATGGATGCCTTTGCTCGTGCAATGCTGGTAGCAACTAATGTTCTTGAAAATTCAGATTACAAAAAGCTACGCAAAGCCCGCTACGCTTCATTCGATAAAGGAGATGGCTCCGCCTATGAGCAAGGAAAGCTTACACTTGAAGATTTGCGTACGATCGCCCTTAAAAATGGCGAACCAAAGCAAATTAGCGGTAAACAAGAGCTTTACGAGCAAATGATCAATTTATATATTTGATATGAAGAAAGATCATAATTCGTTTTATGTTGTCGGAATTACCATGGTCGCAACATTGGGTGGACTCTTATTTGGATATGATACGGCAGTTATTTCCGGCGCTGAAAAATCGATACAGCTTTATTTAATTAAAGGACTGGGGCTTGGTTCGTTAGCGCATGGTGCAACTATCTCAAGTGCGTTGATAGGCTGCATCATTGGTGGTATACTTTCCGGACTTTTTGCTTCGAAGCTGGGACGTAAAAATTCACTTATGCTTGCCGCATTCCTGTTTTTTATTTCATCACTAGGTTCCGGCTGGCCCGAATTTCTATTCTTTACCAAAGGTGAACCTACCATGGGCTTATTGTTTATGTTCAACTTTTACCGCATCATCGGCGGTATAGGTGTAGGTATTGCCTCAGCTGTTTGTCCCATGTACATCGGAGAAATTGCCCCTGCCCATATTCGAGGACGATTGGTTTCGTTCAACCAGTTCGCAATTATCTTCGGTATGTTGGTGGTGTACTTTGTTAATTATGGAATTGCACACGGACAAACCATTGAATGGATCAACAGCGCCGGTTGGCGTTGGATGTTCACCTCTGCTGCTATTCCGTCGGGGATCTTTGCACTTCTTTTATTCTTTGTTCCTGAAACTCCGCGTTATCTTGCCCTGAATAACCAAAATGAAAAAGCGTTGGCTATTCTGACTAAGATTAATGGCAAAGAGAAAGCAAAAGCAATTTTACATGATATTAAAAGATCGGTTGAAGCGTCGTCCGAAAAGCTTTTTTCTTACGGTAAGGTGGTTATTGTAATTGGAATTTTATTGTCTGTATTTCAACAGTTTGTCGGTATAAATGTGGCGCTTTATTATGCTCCCAGGATTTTCGAAAGCATGGGTGCCGCCAAAGATGCTTCCATGCTGCAAACCGTTGTTATGGGACTTGTGAATGTTCTTTTTACAGTTTTTGCCATTGCAACAGTTGATAAATATGGAAGAAAACCACTTCTGATGATCGGATCTATTGGCATGGCAATTGGGATGTTTGCTATCGGGTCGTTGGCATTTATGAAAGTAATAGGTATTAGCACGTTAATATTTATTATCATTTACACAGCCTCCTTCATGATGTCATGGGGACCAATATGTTGGGTGCTTATTTCAGAAATATTTCCTAATAAAATCAGAGGACGGGCTATTGCAATAGCTGTTGCATCGCAATGGGCCGCGAACTATTTTATTTCATCCACCTACCCGGCAATGATGGAGTTTAGTGGAGGTGTAACCTACTGTTTTTATGGGGCAATGAGTCTTATTTCATTTTTCTTTGTATGGAAAATGGTTCCTGAAACAAAAGGAAAAACTCTGGAGGAAATGGAAAAACTCTGGAAAAAATAAAAAAATAGTACTGAGAACTGAGTACAGATTATCAGATAATTTGTACTCTTGTGCTCAGTACTTTTCATAATACTACTATAATCATGCACCAAAAACCCGTTTAAAGGCCTGATCCAAATCGTACTTTAAATCGTCTACATGCTCAATTCCTGCTGATAAACGCAACAAGTTTGGAAAGACACCTGCAGCCAGCTGTTCCTCATTGCTCATTTGCTGATGTGTGGTTGAGGCCGGATGAATAATCAGTGTTTTTGCATCGCCTACATTTGCCAAATGACTAATCAACTCAAGGTTATCAATAAACTCAGCAGCTTTCTCCTTACCAGCTTTTAATCTGAAAGTTAAAACACCACCAAAACCATTTTTCAAATACTTTTTAGCAAGGTTATAATAAGGGCTACTTTCCAGACCAGGATAGTTTACCTTTTCGACGTTTGAGTGTTTTTCAAGCCAATTAGCTAGTTCCAAGGCATTATCCACTGTACGTTGAACCCTCAGTGAGAGTGTTTCCAATCCCTGAATAAGCAGAAAAGAGTTAAACGGGCTTAGAGCCGGACCAAAATCACGCAATCCTTCAACCCTGGCTCTGATGATAAATGCGATATTGCCAAAGGGACCACCCGATCCAAAAATATCCCAGAATTTCAACCCATGATACCCTTCGGAAGGTTCGGTAAATTGAGGAAATTTTCCGTTACCCCAATTAAAATTTCCTCCATCAACAATCACTCCGCCAATGCTCGTACCGTGACCTCCAATCCATTTTGTAGCCGAGTGAGTAATCACATTTGCACCATAATCAATTGGTTGAAATAAGTAACCGCCTGCCCCAAAGGTATTATCAACAATTAAAGGTATATCGTGTTTTTTAGCAAGAACAGCAAAAGCATCAAAATCAGGCACATTAAACTCGGGATTTCCGATTGTTTCCAAATAAATGGCTTTCGTATTTTTATCGATCAATTTTTCAAAACTATCCACTTTATCTCCATCGGCAAAACGAACCTCGATACCGAGACGTTTAAAGGCAACTTTAAATTGATTGTATGTACCACCATATAAGAACGATGTAGAAACAAAATTATCACCAGCTTGCAAAATGTTATTCAAAGCTATAAACTGAGCTGCAAGACCTGATGCAGTTGCCAAACCAGCAACACCATTTTCGAGTGCG
>JANXXY010000388.1 GCA_025350365.1 Bacteroidales bacterium
GTAAAACCCAAAACACCACCTCCGACTAAACACTAACATAAACGTTTGTCATTCTGAGCGAAGCGAAGAATCTTATTATTTTAGTCGGTCAGTAATGTAATACTTTGGTATATTTTTTTAAAGTACTGATAATGAGTGAAATTTCAAAAATTGCAATCAATCGTAATTAGTTATTAGCCAATCATTTTCAAATTATCCCATTTTTCAAATTAACAAAGTGTTATAGTGATTAAAAATATAAAATAATTAAAACATAAGTTACTAGCAAGTGGCCATTGCCTTCAATCATTATTTCTGCTTTGATTTTATAGACTAAATACCCCACAAAGTTAAACAAAATGGAAGTTATTATCGAAAAACAGCGTTTTCAGTAAAACCAATTTATAAATTAATAAATAATAACTCATTGAGAAAGTATATTCCTTTATAAATATATTTTATTTATTAGCACTTACATCCATTTTAATTGTTAAACATATTCACTCCCACCTCATTTTGTGTCTATAAAAATGATTTTTATTCATCAATTAAATCAACTTTTCCCAAATAGACTTGTTTAAGTATTCTACACACATTAATTTTTAACCTATGCCTCGATTTTTCATCATGATGTGCCTTATGATGTCTTTGAGTGTTTATGCTCAGGAATCGCATTTAAAAAATATGAAACAACTCACGTTTGGTGGAGATAACGCGGAGGCTTACTTTAGTTTTGACGGTAAAAACCTGAGTTTTCAAAGCAATAACAAAGCATGGGGATTGCAGTGCGATCAGATTTTTAATATGGATATCAGCAAAGCATCGGCTGATACAACCTACAAACCGCCGCGCATAAGTACCGGCAAAGGCAGAACTACATGTAGTTTTTTTCTTCCAGGAGATAAAACAATTCTTTATGCTTCAACCCACCTCAATGGGGACAAGTGTCCTGAATCCGTTAAAATCGAAGGCAAGTATCTTTGGGCGGTATACAATAGCTACGATATTTTTGTATCCGATTTAAACGGTAAAATCATTAAGCAACTTACCAATACCTTTGGTTACGATGCCGAAGCCACCATTTCGCCCAAAGGCGATAAAATTGTTTTTACCAGCAACCGCAGCGGCGATTTGGAATTATGGACCATGAATATTGACGGATCGGATCAGAAACAGGTAACCTTTGGGTTAGGATACGATGGCGGCGCTTTCTTTTCACCTGATGGGAAACAATTAGTTTTTCGTGCATCGCGCCCCACAGCTGACGAAGAGGTGAAAGAATATAAGGAACTGCTTGCAAAAGGACTTGTTGCTCCTGTAAACATGGAAATATATTTGTGTGATGTTGATGGAAAAAACCTGAGGCAAGTTACACACCTTGGCAAAGCCAATTGGGCTCCATTTTTTCATCCTTCAGGAAAGAAGATTATTTTCTCCAGCAATCACCATTCGCAACGTGGATATGATTTTCAGCTTTATATGATTAACCTTGATGGAAGTGGACTTGAAAGAATAACTAACGAAAGTTATTTTAATGCATTCCCCATGTTTTCACCCGATGGAAAGAAATTGATCTTTTCATCAAACCGAAACAATCACGGAACACACGACACCAATTTGTTTATAGCAGACTGGGTCGATTAAATTTAATCAAACATTAAACAATTAATAATCAAATTAAAACAATTAAAATTTTAAATCTATGAAAAAGATTAAATTACTTGCCGTTGCCTTAGTTGTAACAATTGCAGCTTTTGGTCAAACCCAAACATGGAAATCAGATAAAGCTCATTCAAAGTTAGGATTTTCTGTCACTCACTTACTGGTTTCTGATGTTGAAGGGTCGTTCAAATCATTCGATATTAAAGTTACATCGTCACAGTCCGATTTTTCCGATGCCTTTATTGATTTAACCAGTGAATCAAATAGCATTAATACCGACAATGAACAAAGGGATAACCATTTGAAGGGTGCTGATTTTTTTGATGTGGCAAAATACCCGGCTTTAACATTTAAAAGCAAATCATTTAAAAAGGTAGAAGGGAAAAAGTATAAACTCGCAGGTGATCTGACCATGCATGGTGTTACAAAACCTATTGAACTGGATGTAACCTTAAACGGCACAGCCGTAAGTCCAATGGATAAGAAATCCATAGCCGGATTTAAAATAACCGGAATTATTAAACGATCCGATTTTGCCTTGGGCACAAAGTACCCCGGTGCCATGTTAAGTGATGAAGTTGCTTTAACATCGAACGTAGAGTTAGTTAAAGAATAACCAATCAATAAGTTAAAAAAATCTCAAGTCTCTTTACATTTGTATATTTGCAAGGGACTTGAGATTTTTCATGTCGTTCAGGCTGTAGCTTGTTTTGATAAAGTTCGGCCACTTAAAACAGGCCGGATTGAAATAAACACTGCATTAAACGAATGATATGGAAAAAGTAATTGTTGAAGTTTTTTATAGTGGAAATAATTATAGTGCGTACATTCCAATATTGCCTGGTTGTGTTATTACAGGCAACACCATAGAAGAGATTGAACGGTACATGAAAGAAGCTGTCCCGTTTCATCTGGTGGGGCAGGGTGAATCGGGAGGATACGTCCCTGATGTTTTTAAAAGCGGATACGAACTTGAATTTAAGTTATCTACCGAGACCTTGCCTCATGCATACAGTGAAATTTTCACAAAAGCCGCTTTAAGTAAGGTTACGGGCATAAACGAACGTCAGTTATGGCACTATGCGGCGGGATTAAAA
>JANXXY010000405.1 GCA_025350365.1 Bacteroidales bacterium
AAATTCGATCGTATTTTTTAAGATTTGTATAGATATTGTTTGTTAAGGTTATTAAGAATTTTTTTATCAAAAGTCCAGATTAGGTAATTGCTATCAATGGTTGCTTTTGCCAATATTGCATCTATAAGGCCAATTCCGATATGATGATAGTTGTTTTTATTTGCAAAATCAGCAGATTCAATGAATGTCCCTTCTGTAAATTTTATTTTTGGTAGTACTTTCCAATAAGATAAAATTTTATTTTTTCTTTTTCATTGCGGAAACCATAATGCAATTCAGAAAAACCGGCGCAATTGTTATTACATGTTTGCTTTCTAATAATAATTCCATTTCATCTGTGAAATCAGGGTTTTGCTTTAAAAATTCAACCTAAATACTTGCATCAACAATGATCATACCCGCTTACTTAGATTTCGAATTAATTCGGCATTAAAACCATCTGCAAATTGCAGAGGCTCTTTTTTAATATCATTATTAAGCTTCTGAATCCTCTTTAAATAAAGCCAATCAGAAAGAGCTCTAATTAAGCTATCCGTAATGTTTTTTCCTTCAGTGTATTCCTGAATATCAGTTATTATTTCATCAGGGATAATTGCTGTTACTTTCATGTTGTATGATATTTATATACGATGTAAATATACGATACAAAAATAAATAAACTTTTACTTGTCTTTCCGTTTCCACCAGATAGTTCCGGCAATGAGGATGAGTATTGTTATGATTGCCAAATAGCGAGAGTAATTCCTATGTGTTGTAACTTCAAAAGTTGTCGATGAGTTTCCGGTAACAATATACCCGGCCCAGAAATAAGGATGTGCCATTACGGCATCGGAGTTTTGGATGTAGTCGATTTTGGCTTTTTGCAAAGCGTCGGAAATGGATTGACGGTTTGCCAGATTGGCGTAGAAGTAATTCATGAGTCGTTGGCTTGTTTTGTCGGCAATAGCCCAAAGGGTCATCACTACCGATTTGGCTCCGGCAGTAAAAAATCCACGTGCGAGACTAATAATACCTTCCCCTTTATAAAACTTCCCATTACCCGAATTACATGCGCTTAATACCACGAGTGCAGTATTTATTTTTAGATTGTATATTTCGTAGGTATTCAAAAAACCTTCGTTTACCGAATCGCTCGCATGGGAAAATATAAGTTTCGAAAACATAGGATATTCGTTGTTAACGATGCCATGCATTGCCAAATGAAGCACATCATAGTTGCCTGCAACAGCCTTAAAACGTTCTTCGGTGGCATTAGATTTTATCAGGTTATAACCTCCAAATATTTTCTGAATGCCTTTTACTTCATCAAAAGTACCCGAAATAGTCGAAATCTTGCTTGAATCGCTTCGTATTGCCAAAGCATCTTTATTGATATAATTCGGAATTTTCAGGTTTTTGTATGATGGCGCAATGGCTAATAGTCGTGGGTTTTTGATGTTTTGGCTACCACTGTTCAATACAAATAAGGTGGCGGAGTAATTGTAACTAATGGAATGTTTTTTAATAAGATAAGGAAGATCGCGATAATCTGGCTTTTTACCAGTTTTTAGATTGCAGGTAACCAATGTTTCGAAAGGAATTTGTGTTAACACGTCGTCAGGAATAACTACGATGCTTTTACCCGACAGGTATGGCTCAGCCCGCCGCAGCAATATAGAATACAATTCATGAGATTGGTTAGCAAACGAGCGGATGGAAGAATCACGTAAATCTTCGTAGGAAAATGTAGATAATTTGCGTCGATAGGTCTCTATTTTTCCATAGAATGTCTGATCAATAGAATCGCGGAATATTCGAAACTCGCCATGAGTAACCATAAATAAAGTGAGTATTTTTTCTCCCACCAAGTATTGAAGAATAACCTGCCCGGGTTTCAGGATGTGTTGCAACGAATCGACGCCAACAACATCCGAATTAAATTTTGTGTTGTAATACGCCGGGAAATGTTTTTTATAGAAGGCAAACAGGCTATCCTGCTGCTGCTTTAGCGTATACAACTCCACATTGTAGTGATCGATTTTCGAATAGTCGGGCTTTGGAAGATTGTAAGCCTCCGACCGGGTGCGGGTTAATAGTTCGGTTTGGGTGCGTATCTTCTCCTCTGCGTCTCGCAGACTATCGGGGATCAGTTTTATCTTTTGCGCCTTTACCCCGCGAACCATCGATAACAGCAATGCTGATTTGCTTTTTTCCGTATTCTCGAACATCTGTTTCGCATAATCGACGTTTCCTGTTATTAAGTATAACTGATGAAGCACCTCAACAAGCTCCCGGTAGTATATCTTGCTGAAATTGGAATACTGCATTTTCTGGTCTTCTTTGGGAAGACTCAACTTGTATTTAACTGCAACTTTAAGTGCAAGTTTGTAATTTGCTACTGATGCTTCCCAGTGTCGTTGTTTCAGGTCATCGTTTTTGATGGTTTCCCCCATTTTGTTAAAAGCCCATGCTTTGCTCAAAAGAGCATACACCAGGTAGTAATCATTAATGGATTGTGTCACATCTGGTAAATTAAAAATATCAGTGTTGTAAGGCACATTTACTAATGAATATAACTGTTTATTGAAATTCTCCATCACATTATTTAAGGGCTTAGAAAATTTCAGGGATAAACGGGCAAGTTGATTGTAGGATTGAGCTGTGTTTATATATACATTTCCAGAATGTGCAAGGTTCCAAGTTAAACTGCAACGGGCATAATATTCACATTTTGCATAATTACCGATAACAAAATAATAATTGTATAAATTCCGAATCGTTTTAAAATAAAACAAATATTTTGAAGATAACTGAATCTCAATATTTTTTACCATAGCAGTGGCTTTACCGGGATTTTCGGTTTGAAGAAAGCTATAAGCAACAATCGATTGGGAATACGGACTCAGTTTTTGGTGAGAGTTGTGATCAACCCATTCAATAGTTTCTTTATATTTATTTAAGCAATAGTATGATTCTAACACATTTTCAAAAATATTCGATTGACGCGTATTGTCAGTTTGCATACAAAATTTTTGTGCGTTCAAATAAGCATCCAATGCTTCCTGGTAATTATTTTTTGAATAGAAATACATCCCTTTCAGCAAATAAAATTCGGTTAAAAGTTTTGCATCTTTATTTTTGTTATCCATCTTTTGAGAAATTCGTTGAAACCATTGTTCGAGGCTTTCGTTCTGGTTGTTTTTATAAAGAACCGATAGTAATTGTTGATAGCAATTTATCCATTCGGGGCTTTCGATATGCTGTAGTTCCCAGGTGCCAATGGCCGATTGGTAAGCAGTAATACAGTCTGGGTAATTGATTTCCTTGTAAAAGCACCATCCGAGCGATACTTTTGCCATGGCATATCCGAACCACGTCGAATCGCCGCGTTGTTTCAAAAAATCGATGTAAGCCACCGTTTTTGCCTTGCATATTTTTTCGGGATGTTTGTTCATATCCCAGTCGATCAGGAACAATTTCACCAGCAGGGTCATCCGCGAATTCACAAATTTTGTTGGGGTGGAAACTTCGTTTAAGCAGTTAGCAGCAATATTAAAATTTGATTTTTTAAAGGAATATAATCCTAAGTACATATCTTCCCAAATCTTTTCTGCCAAAGAATTTTTTATATCACTGCTTTTAAGACATTTAACTGCCATTAATTGGTTAGCCTGAGCCTGTAGATAATTTTCCTGAAGGAGGTTGAGCCAGGAAATGTGATACCAATACATTGCCTGTTCAAAAAAATCTCCTCTTTTGTGGGCAATATTAACCAGATTATAATAATACAGTGTGCAGGAATCGAATTGCTGGCGATTAAAAAAAAGATCGGCTTTTTTCAGGTAAGTTTCATAAGGGCTTGCCCCAAATGCAACCAATCCTTGAATAAAAACGAGGAAAATTACAGCCAGTCTGGAAATTCTACCCATGAATTTTTTGTAATCGAAAGGTACAAAGATAATAATAGGAATATACCTTAGTGTTTAATAAAAAAAGTATATTTAGACAACTAAAATTTTTAATTATGAAACAATTAGTTGGATTTAGAAACACTGGGAATCTCTCATTTCCAGAAATAAACATGAGATACAAAGTTGTTAAACCGACTGATCCACCAGTTCCGCCAGATCCACCTGAACCTAAATCCAAGAGGGATTAAAATAAGAGACCACCCTCTACTGAAATCGCAAGATTTTAAAAATAACAAAAGAAGTTTCGGAGCAAACCGGGGCTTTTTTTGTTTACCGTCAACCCTAAATTATTCTCCCAATTTTTCCTCTCCTTATTTTCCTGTTAACAACTATTTTATAACTTTTCAGTAAGGTTGGAAAAACTAATTTCGACTATGGTTAATTTTGATGAAAAAAACTACCATGGATTTCGAAAAGATCGACCTATATTATAAAAAAGTATCCTACCTGCGCAAACACGATCATCTTACGTTAGAAGAATGGCAGTTCGCACTCCGTAAACAGTTCGCTTCTACTCATTCCTTTCGTGTTAAAAAGCTGGGAAATGGCTCTGTTTATTCCGATTATCTGGTTTCAAACCCCGAAACTACCAATGCTTACAAAGTTGCACTGCGTAGTGCCGATAATTCATTAAATTTTTGTGAATGCGGCGATTTTAAAACCAACCTTCTCGGTAGCTGCAAGCATATCGAAGCCGTATTTGTGCACATCGAAAATCAACATAAAACACATTTGCTGGATCGTTTCCGAATAATCCCTTACACGTCAGTCTTTCTCGACTACCGCAACCATCGGAAGGTAAGCCTCCGCATTGGTTCCGAAAACAAAATAGAGTTTCAAAAACTGGCTTCTGATTATTTCAACCCCGATTTCTGTTTAAAGGAAACAGTTATCGATAGTTTTGATACATTTCTTGCTAAAGCACAAGAGATTAGCGACACCTTCCGATGTTACCCCGATGCGCTTGAACTGGTTCTCGAAAAGCGTGAAACTTCCAAACGCAGTCAACTCGTAGCAAAATACAGAAAGGATACCACTAATCCTTTTTCGGGTTTTTCCCATGTAAAACTCTTCCCATATCAGGAGGAAGGCGTGTATTTTGCCGCCGAAAAGGGACGTTGCGTTATTGCCGATGATATGGGCTTGGGAAAGACGCTTGAGGCTATTGTTGCTGCCGAATTGTTACATCATGAAATAGGTATATCCTCGGTGTTTATCATTTGTCCCACATCCCTCAAATACCAGTGGAAAACTGAAATTGAAAAATTTACCGGAAAAGCCGCATGGGTAGTGGAAGGCCTGGTTACAAAGCGCAAGGAACAATACATTAACGACTCCTTTTACAAAATTGTATCGTACCATACGGCAGTGAACGATATGGAACATATTAATGCCGCCGGTCCCGATTTGGTTATACTTGACGAAGCCCAGCGAATAAAAAATTTTAAAACCAGGATAGCCCAAACTATAAAGAAGCTGAAGTCGGCCTACGCATTTGTGCTTACCGGTACACCTCTCGAAAACAAACTTGAGGAGTTGTATTCCATTGTCCAGTTTATCGATCCGTTTGCATTGGATCCCTATTTCAAATATCTCGATGATCATCGTATATGCGACACTCATGGAAAGATAATCGGGTACAAGGATTTACATCTTATTGCGGAACAACTTCAAAATGTAATGATCCGCCGAAGGAAGCAGGATGTATCCATTCAGCTTCCCAAACGGATGGATAAAGTATTATTTGTTCCCATGACAAAGGTACAAGCTGAAATGCACGATGATTTTCAGTATAACGTTTCTCTATTGGTTAACAGGTGGCGTAGGCAGGGGTTTTTGAACGAAAAAGATCGCCAACGGCTAATGATTTACCTGAATTCGATGCGGATGGTTTGCGATAGCTCCTATATTCTCGACCAGCAAACACGCCACGATACCAAGATAGGTGAGCTGATGAACATTCTTGACGAGGTTTTTGCCGAAGGAAACGAAAAGGTTGTGGTTTTCAGCCAGTGGGAGCGAATGACACGGCTTGTAGCTAAAGAGCTTGACGAGAGGAACATCGGTTATGAATACCTGCACGGTGGGATTCCCGGCTCAGACAGGGGAAAGCTTTACAAAAATTTTGACATTGATCCGCAAAGCAGGGTGTTTCTTTCTACCGATGCCGGTGGCGTGGGACTTAACCTTCAAGTAGCTTCATTGCTCATTAACCTCGATATTCCCTGGAATCCGGCAGTGCTGGAACAACGAATCGCAAGAATTTACCGGATGGGTCAGAAAAAAAATGTATCCATCATCAATATGGTAGCAACCGGCACTATTGAACATCGCATGTTGAGCGTCGTCGATTTTAAAAAGGGGCTGGCAGAGGGGATACTCGATCATGGCGAAAGTACCATATTCATGCCTGATAGTCAGTTTAAAGTTTTTATGAATACCGTGGAAAAAATGGTAGACTCTCAACCTACGGAGTTATCCAAAACAGATTCCAACACTATCGAAGAACAAGAATCTGAAACACGGGAAGCAATTATTTCGGGCGGAGAAACAGAGATAGAACCCTTGACCCCGCAACATTACCAAACAGTTACTCATGAGCAGGATGCTGAAGCTCAGAAATCAGATGAACCTTCGTTTGCCGGAGACGATGATGTGGTAATGTCAAAAACAACCCTGCCAGAAGAGATAAAAATGGGTGAATCGCAACCTGAACAACTGGTGCAGATGGGAATATCCTTCCTCTCACAATTGGGCGAAGCGCTTTCTAACCCTGAGTCAACCAAAAAACTGGTAAATTCTCTGGTACGTAAAGACGAAACCGACGGTAAAACATACCTTAAAATACCGGTTGAAAACGAAAAAATGGTAGAAAATGCTCTTTCTTTAATCGCTGGTTTGTTTAATAGCTTTAAAAAATAAATTTATGAGCAATTATAACCTGTTTAATTCCTAAACTTTTTTACCCTCTCCCAAAATCCCTCTCCCAAACGGGTTAGGGACTCCTCGTTCGGCTTAGGCTGTGACTAAGTCGATTATAACTTTCAGGCTGTGCCTGATTTTACATGACTTAAGCGCAGCCTAATTCGAACTTTGAGGACTTTATAAAGACTAGATAATTTATTTGTCACTTTTTTGTCGAAAAAAATTACCAAAAACTCTGACCGGCGGAACTCCTTCCGTCTCGTTCCTCGACTTCATTCAAAGAGCCGCCAATCAATATATGGAACTGTTATTTGACGCTTCGCGGCCCCTTCCAAGTCCCATCGGGACGGCATTATGGTAGTAAAATAATTAAAATCACTGTTCCAAGTCCCATCGGGACGGCATTATGGTAGCATCCATCGGGTCGGATTATGGAGCATCCATCGGGACGGCATTATGGTAGTAAAATAATTAAATTCACCATTTTCAAGTCAACAGCACAAGGCTACAATTTTTTTTTAATAATTTGCCTTCATCGTTTCCTACTAATCATTAATCGGAATGGCTATAGGTTATCGTTGGTTTATTTCCTGCCTTTCTGTAACTTCGACCAAAAATAATCTTTTATGAAGCGGGCGCTGATTCTAATCTCATCCATTGTGGTTTTTGTAGTACTTGGTTATTCTGTGCTTCGTTATTTAAAATCTGATAAGAATTTGACCTTTTTTAGTCGGGAATCGGAAGAGGAAGAATCAGGGAAAGAGGGGAAAGATCAACCAGAGAAATTTCTTGAATATTATCGTGCCATCACAACCCATATTGGTGAGACATCGAGCACGTTCCCTGAAGGATACGTGATGGAGGAATTTTTGAAAGCTACCACTCGTAACGCTGAAAAGTCAGCTAAAGCTCAGTTACCCTGGTTGAGTCGCGGTCCATATAATGTTTCGGGTAGAGTACGCAGCATCATTATAGACCCGGATGATGCCACATCCAATACATGGTTTGTAGGTTCCGCGTCCGGAGGAGTTTGGAAAACGATCGATGCAGGGAAAACATGGAATAATATCTCAGGAAATTTACCCAATCTGGCCACAAGCTCTCTTGCTATGGCAGCTACAAACCATAATATTATTTATGCAGGTACAGGTGAAGGATTTGGTGGATCTGGTATGGTTACCGGTGCCGGTATATTTAAAACCACAGATAAAGGGATTAGCTGGACACTATTGACAGCCACAGGCAAGAATCGCGATTTTTTCTTTGTTAACCGAATAATGATAGATCCGGCGGACGAAAATCATGTATTGGCCTGCACCAATACTGGCGTTTTTCGTTCTCTCGATGGGGGAACCAGCTGGAAGATAGTTTATAAAAGCAGTAATAGAGTTCAGGATATAGAAGCTGAACCGGGTAATTTTCTTATTCAATATGCTGGCGTAAACTCTGTTGGAGTGATTAAATCTACAAACGGTGGTGAAACGTGGAATATCTCTTCTTCCGGAATTGGGGAATGCCATAGGGTGGAACTTACGGTATCTGCCTCCAATCATAATAAAGTATATGCATGCATTGAGGGTCCAACCAGTTTGACCTATGTTTATCTTAGTCAGGATAGAGGAGTTAGCTGGAGCAGGTTTAAAACGAGTGTCACCTCAAACTTTGGGGAATATCTTGGAGCGCAGGGCTGGTATGACAATACAATTGTTTGCCATCCATATAATGATTCCATCGTGTTTATCGGAGGGGTGTATCTTGGTACTTATAAGTTTTCAAGCCAGAGCCAATTGTCAACCCCACTTGCAATTAGGGCAGATACTTTTCAAACCGGCTCGTTTTTGTCGTTTATTAATTTTGGTGGGCAATTCCTCAGCGGAGGACTTCAAACCGGTGATAAAAACAATGCGGTTAATTTAAAAGATTCTGATTGGGTTGAAGTGGAAGTGAGGTTTGGTTCGGGAATATCGCAAAATGCCCACCGTTTTACTGTCCCTCCCACATCGGGAACTAATGGTGATGGTGGAGCCGGTGTTTCTGCAGGCAGCTATATATACAAGGATTATGTTTCTGTGCCTTTTCAGGCTTGGGATATGAAACATAACAGGCAACTTATGATAAGCTTTCGAGATCAGGAGCGGGACGGGGCGTTTAACCTTATTCAGAGGAGCGCTGCCAGCGATGTCACCGGGCGTGAATATTTTTTTATCAGTGGGTTGCCTTATAAACCATTGCCAGATACCAGTATTGCCAAAAACGGTGGGCAAGCTTACAAACAATTGTATTTTTTCTGGCCAACTCTGGCAACGGGGGCTACATGGAATCCGAATACACTTCCTACATCTAAAATACTGATCAATTATGGACAAATCAATCTAAAACTGGGACTCGCAACAATTGTGTCGGATGGAGCAGGGGATCAGGGAAGCAAAAATTCAAATTTACATGTCGATCATCATGTGCTGTTGCCAATACCGATTGATCCGGCCAAGGGAACGTTTTATTTATTGAATGGTAATGATGGAGGCGTGGGTCTTTCTAAAGATCAGGGGAATACATGGTCCCAGCTTACCAATGGATTCATTAACACCCAATTTTACGGTGTGGATAAAAAGCCCGGTTCTCAGGAATACATTGGAGGTATGCAGGATAATGGAACATGGCAGTCACCTTCCGGAAAAATTGCGACCGACACGTCAAAGTATTCTTTTAAAATTGGAGGTGATGGATTTTCAGTACTTTGGCATTCGCAAAACACGAATCAGATCATCGGAAGTGTCTACAATAATAAGTTTTATTTGAGTAAAGATGGTGGTGCAACATGGCAGACTGCCGATAAGGGAATTAACGAGGACGGTCCATTCATTACCCGCATAGGGTATTCCGATAAACGACCTGATGTGGTATTTGCTGTTGGGAAAGACGGGGTATGGAAGACAACCAGTTTTGCTACATCCTTAATAACTCCATGGACTAAAATAGTTATCAATGCCGGTTGGAGTTTGGATGGCACTGTTAATAGCCAACATAATGTAGCTGTGTCGATAGCGAATCCTAATATTGTATGGGCTGGTGCCGGAATGTTAAAAAACCCCTTTCTGGCCTTATCCGTTTCCTCAAATGGAGGAACAAGTTTTGCGACAACATCGGTATACGATTCAGTAACACTTGGTTATATAAGCGGATTAGCTACCCATCCCACGAATCCGAATGAAGCATTTGCTTTGTTCTCGTATTATGGTAGTCCTAAAATATTACGAACCATGGATTTGGGGAAATCATGGAGAGATATTTCCGGGTTTAATAAGGACAGCACCAGCAAGACCGGTTTCCCAAATGTTATGGTAAATTGTTTGTTAGTGATGCCTTTTGATACTACCTGGCTATGGGCAGGAACCGAAATTGGGCTGTTTGAAAGTCGTGATAATGGAAAATCGTGGGCATATGCTGATAATGGGTTGCCTCCCGTCTCTATCTGGCAAATGAAAACAAGGGATAATGAGGTATTGGTGGCTACCCACGGACGCGGAATCTGGACCACTCAGATTCCGGGAAGCGGTCTGGGTTTTAAAGACTTATCGATAAAGCGCTTTGATATGACGGTTTACCCAAACCCTGTAGATGATAACATACGTATTACTTTCTCAAATACATACAATGGTCAGGTTGCCATTAGTATCTATGACCTTGAGGGCCGTAAAATATATCAGACATTGACAACAAAATCGTCTCAGGATTTTGATTATAATTTGGCTGTTAGTTTTTTACATTCCGGCACCTACATTATCGCGGTCGATTATCAGAATCAATTGGCAACAGCTAAGGTGGTGAAACGGTAGATATTGATTCAAATCGAATTGCATCAGACAGCGGTTAATAGCTTTATAGAGTATTGTAGATACCTTCAGAATTTAATTATACTTAAATAAACTAAAAACCTTCTATTGCTGTTTCAATGTCTATTAACTAAGAAAATTAAACTCTGGCAGAACCTTCTGACGCTGCCAGAGTTTCAGGTTTTAGTTTGACCTCCCAGAGTCGATAGACCTGGAAGAGTCTCATAGAACTACAATACGGCATCTATTGCTGTTTCATAATTACACTTCCCTTTAAGGCATAATACACTATAAAAATAAAAAACGGGATTGGGGCAAAGAATCCCGCCGACATATTGTATTTATCGGCTATGAGACCCATAATTGGTGGGAAAACAGCTCCTCCAACAATGGCCATTACTATAAAGGAAGCAGCTTTCTTGGTTTTTGAACCAAGATCTTTGATACCTAATGCAAATATTGTTGGGAACATAATCGACATGAAAAAGAAAACAGCATAAAGTGCTATAAGTGACACCCAACCTGCATTCATGCTCACAACCGGTAATAACAGGCAACACATCAATGCATATAAAGCAAGCATTTTTGTTGGTTCAAAAATTTTCATAAGCAGACTACCGGACATCCTCCCAATCATAAACAAAGCAAACCCGATAGAGAGAAAATAAGGACCGTTCGCAACGTCAAAATGCGGGGTTTGGTTAGTGTCCGTTACAAAATTGATAAGATAACTAAAAATACCCGTTTGCGCAGCTACGTAGGAAAACTGAGCAATAACAGCAAGCACAAAGTGTCGTTGTTTAATTAACGGTTTGTTTACTAATGGATTATCTGTTACAACAACATTAACGTGTTCATGAGAGACTTCTTCATCAGTTATTTCAGGTAACTTGGTTTTAATAAAGATGATAGCCACGATTAACACAATTGCTCCAATTATTGAATATGGCAAAATCATGGAACTAAGTTTTTCACCTTCAGCAGCGCCATTATTTCCATAAATAAACAGGCCGATAAGTGGGCCAATTACCCAAGCTAATCCATTGAATGATTGCGAGAAGTTAATACGGCGTTCTGCCGATTCTTTTGGACCAAGTTTGGTTGTGTAAGGATTGGCGGCAGTTTCCAAAGTTGCCAGCCCGTATCCCATTACAAACAAGCAAATAAGGAAGATCCAGAAGGATTCGAAGGTAGTGGTTGCAGCAATTAGAAATGCACCTGCAGCGAAAAGTGACAAACCGAGGATGATGCCTTTTTTGTATCCAAATCGTCGCATGAAATATCCGGCTGGCAATGCCATACCAAAATAGGCTGTATAAACAGAAAATTGAATCATGCCAGACTGAGCTTTTGACATATTCAGCATATCCTGAAAATGTTTGTTTAATGTATCCAGCATCCCATGAGCAATGCCCCACATAAAGAATAGTGAGGTTATCAGAATAAATGGGATTAAGTAATCCTTGGTCGTTAATTTATGTTTGTTCATGTTTTACATTTAATTAGTAGCATTGTGAGAACAAATTCGGAATTATTTTAATTCAATTTTGATGACAGCATCCATTTTTCCGGGGGAATCTTTTGCTTTATCAGCGTTGATGAATAAATTGCCTGGTTCGTTATTGCCCCACCATGAATTTTGAAATGATAATTCAGCACCGGAACTTAACAAAAATACATTTTTAGCTTTGTCGCCTATCCCCTTGGCATTGAGTGCACCAAGAATTGGGTACATCCAGTGAGCATAAACTGTATTGTTTTTTTGGGTGTAACGACCCCAATCAGGTTTGATTAAATTAGATGCACCACAGCCATAAATACTTTCGTTGTTTTTGTCCATCCATTTTCCCACTTCACTTAAAATGCGAATACTTTCGTCGGGTATGTTCCCACGTGCATCCGGACCAACATTCAACAGCATATTTCCGTTTTTGCTGACACAGTTCACCAAGCAATGCACAATCAATTCGGGCGATTTCCAGTTGTTGTCCGATTCAGCATATCCCCAGTTATTGTTAAGTGTTAAACAGGTCTCCCATGGAATAGAATTACCGTATTTATCTATCAAAGGGACCTCCGGAATGCCTTGTTCGGGTGTTTCGAAATCGCCGATGAAGCTCACCATTCTGCCCGTGGTGGCGGTTCCATTGTTGATATCAAGTCGGTTATCGAGAATGATATCGGGCTGATATTTATGAACCATTTGGAGCAGTGATTTTGCTTTCCACTTTTCGCTATTATAGTTGTCGAACGAATAGTCGAACCACATGATATCGATTTTACCATAGTTTTTAACCAATTCTTCTACCTGGCCATGCATGTATGTGAGGTAATTATCCCAATTAAATTTGCGTTTGGCATATTCTTTATCATCACGTTGCGGATGATTGCCTACGTTTGGATAATCTGCATGATGCCAGTCGATAAGTGAATAATAAAGTCCAACTTTTAAACCTTCAGCACGAAATGCATCAAGAAACTCACGGACAATATCACGTCCGTTAAATTTTGTACTTGCTTTATAATCTGTAAGTTTACTGTCGAACATACAAAAACCGTCATGATGTTTGGCAGTGAGTACAGCATACTTCATTCCTGCTGCTTTTGCAGCCTTTGCCCATTTTTTAGCATCAAAATCAATGGGATTGAAAGCATCTACATATTTCTGATATTGTTCGGTAGTCAATCTCTCATTTGATTTCACCCATTCTCCCCGGGCTGGCACAGCATAGGCTCCAAAGTGTATAAACATTCCAAACCGGGCATCACGCCACCACTGTGTGCGTTTCAATACCTGCTGGTAATTGGCTTGATATTCTTTTGAAGCTGTTTCCTGAGCTGTTATCATACTTCCAAATACAAAAAAAGAAGAAATAAATAAAATGACTTTTTTTTTCATGATAGTTAATTATGTGTTTATTTATAAAGTGGTCCGTAGGTATTGCAAGCTCTGTAATCCGACCCTTCAGCATCCATACCGAATGCACCCCAGGCGCTTGGCCGAAAGATATTAACATCAGCTACATTGTGCATGGAAACGGGTATCCGAAGCATGGATGCAAGAGTAATTAAATCAGCGCCTATGTGTCCATAACTGAATGCACCATGGTTGGCACCCCAATTGTACATTACCGAGTAAACATCGGCAAAAGCTCCTTTGCCCGTAAGATTGGGAACAAACCAGGTGGTGGGCCATGTTTGGTCAGTACGCTCATCAAGAATTTTATGAATATCGGCAGGAATTTCCGCAGTCCATCCCTCGGCTAATTGTAATACAGGGCCCAAACCTTTGATAAGGTTAATTCTGGCCATCGTTACCGGCATATTTCCTTTGGTAAGGAAGTGTGACGAATATCCACCTCCCCGAAAATACTCCTGAGAAGCCGGATACCAGGTGGTAATATCAAGACATTTTTTTGCTTCTTCTTCCGAAATTTCCCAGTAAGGTTTCATCGCTGGTTTTCCGTTTTTGGACATTACTCCACTACCATCTAGCGATGCAGAACCGGAATTTATTAGATGGATCATTCCATTAGCGGCCAATCCGGTGAGTGTTTTCCCTGTAACCCGTTTAACAGCTTCGAAACTCCAGTATGTTCGCACATCAGCAAATACCTGCGCGGTATTGGTAAGAAGATGGCCAAAAAGCATGGCTACACCGTTGAGGCTGTCGTTTTCGGTAGCCACTACAAATGCCTGACGGATACCATTCCAATCGAATGACGAGTTAAGGATTGCCTCGGCAAAATCGCCGTTTGGCATATGGTCGGTCCATTGACGTTGTCCCTGAAAACCAGATGCAATAGCATTATGCCCGTGAGCTTCTTCACCAAATCCCATGGCTGCAAGTTTCGGATTGCCAATCATCATGTCGCGCATAATGAGGGTCATTTTTATCACATATTCCCAGATTTCGTCTTTTTGCTTACGCGATTTCTGGTCTTTGGTCGCATTAAAATCATGTCCTTCTTTGCAATTAGCCTTTGTCCAGGCAAGTGCTTTTGCAAATTCTACCTTATCGTAAATGCCTTCGTTTACACGACGGATAATTTCACTCATATCTGAATATTCCGTTCTCATTCCAAGATACGACTGAAAGAAATCAGCATCAACAATTGATCCGGCAATACCCATCGACACCGAACCAATGGAAAGGTATGATTTCCCGCGCATAGTTGCCACTGCCAAACCGGCTTTGGCAAAACGAATGAGTTTTTCTTTCACATCCTCAGGAATCGATGTGTCAGTAGAATCCTGAACATCATGGCCGTATATGCTAAAAGCCGGGATACCTTTTTGGTTATGTCCGGCAAGGGCTGCTGCCAAATATACAGCTCCGGGTCGTTCTGTACCGTTGAACCCCCAAATTGCTTTAGGAATGGAAGGATTCATATCGATTGTTTCACTGCCATAGCACCAGCAAGGTGTTACAGTAATAGAAATACCTACGTTTTCGCGTTCGAATTTTTCGGCGCACAAAGCAGCTTCTGCCACCCCACCAATGCATGAGTCAGCTATCACATATTCCACTTTGCTTCCATCAGGGTGACGAAGGTTTCCGCTAAGCAAATCAGCCACTCGTTTAGCCATTCCCATGGTTTGGTTTTCAAGTGATTCTCGAACACCACCCAGGCGTCCGTCAATTGTTGGGCGTATACCAACTTTGGGTAGTTCACCACGTAATCTATTAGTTGTCATAATAATATAATGTTAATTTTTAATTTTTAATTGTTATCTCAATCTAAAATCTAAAATATTTCACAAAGATCCTCTCATCATCAATTTTGTAGGAATCATTTCATACATTTTTTGTTTGGTACTGACGAACTCTGCCGCTTTGGCTCCCATGGCAGCAAAATCTGTCGAAATCACCGTGATACCATTTTCAATAATTTCGTACATGGGAGTATCATTGTAGGCAATAATGCCAATATCTGCCCCAATTTTCAGCCGTTTTTCCCTGCAACACTTTACTATTTCAACCAAATCGTTTTGCCTGATGATGAAATAAATATCCCCTTCCATTACATTCCAGCAGTGAATAGATTTAATTACTTCTGATTCAATGTTTTGATCTTTGCAAAATTTCTTAAAGTATTTGGTTGTTATTTTGGGATGTTCCGATTCATCCTGCATATAGAGGTAAAATTTCTTATATTTTTTAATCTGCTCAATTCCGGAGAGGAGACACTGGTACACTGATTTCCCAAAATCCTGATATACATACGAATAATTTTCTTTATCAAAATCACCCAAGTCGAGAAGCAGGAGTTTGTTGGGGTCAATCTTTCGCAACGATGCATGTATGTTTTCGTTGCTGAAATTCATTATCACATAATTATTATATCTGCCCAAACTGTCTAATATGACGGTTTCAAATAAATGTTCATTATAAAAATGAAAAACGATATCGACCTTATAGTTTTTAGGCAGATCTTTTATAAACGAATTATATAACACATCTTTGAAAGGACTGTACACATCAAGAAGAAGCAGTATTTTATTCATATTACCAATTACATGATAACCTTTAGCTGGTGTAGAATCAACAATTCCCCGTTGTTTTAATTCCTGATAGGCTTTAAAAACAGTATCCCTCGATAAATTATATTGATTGCTTATTTTATTTACTGATGGTAATGCATCTCCGGGTTGAAAGTCACCCTGACTTATGGCGTTCGCCAAAACATCTACCAGATGTTGAACTTTGGTAGAGCTATTGGTTGGATTTATCTGAAGTTCCAAAGACTTCATTTAGTTATATTATTAATTTATAAGTAAATATATCTGTCCTGTCCTGTTCTGTGCTGATACAAATATATTAAATTTTTGAAATCGGCAATAAGTTTTAGATAAGGAATTAAAAATAAATGTAAAGTGTTGTATTTTTGCGCGATTAATATTTTTTGAAAATAATAAATGCGTTATGGAACTCCGTTTAACTGCCGATGGATCAAATACTGTGGTTTCTGATATTTTTTCAGAAACATATCATTCAGTGAATGGAGCCGTTACTGAGTCAATGCATGTGTTTATCGACGCCGGATTAAAAGTTTGCACTAAAAAGCGCATCCGCATTTTCGAGGTAGGTTTTGGAACCGGACTTAATGCCTTATTAACAAGCATTGAGGCTGAAAAGCATAACCTACATATTGAATATCATTCTGTTGAACTTTATCCAATACCTTTAGAAATCGTTGAGAATCTGCGTTACCACGATTTTCTTTCATCGGATATTCAAATGTTTAAAACTATGCATGAAGCGCCGTGGGATGCGCTTGCACAAATTTCACCCAACTTTCAATTAAAAAAAATAGCTGCTAACTTGCTGGATATTAATTTCACAGATTTTTTTGATGTAGTTTTTTTTGATGCATTTTCACCTGGTATTCAGCCGGAATTATGGACCGGGGACATTTTTGCAAAGTTTTACAATCATATGTTTCCAGGTGGAATAATAACTACTTACTGTGCAAAGGGCGAAGTTAGAAGGAATATGAAAACTTCAGGGTTTGAAGTGGAACGCTTGCCGGGCCCTCCCGGGAAAAGGGAGATGTTACGTGCAAAAAAAAAGCGTAGTTAAAAAGCGGAAGATAAGAGTAACTACGCCTAAGCGATAGATATTACACTCCAGATAGTCTAGCCAACCGTTCATCTATAGGATTATTTTTTTGTATTTTTATAACATTTCTA
>JANXXY010000435.1 GCA_025350365.1 Bacteroidales bacterium
GTTTAAGCTATTGCATTCTCCAATGGGTGTTGCTTCAAATTATTTTATGAATTTTGATGGTATTGTGAGCTATATCAACATGCATCAAAACGAAAGTACCTCGAAGAAAGCCCAACACTGGGCAGGCCAGTTTATCAGGCATGTTACCTGTCCCGAATGTAATGGAGCCCGCTTGAAAATGGAATCCCTTCAGTTTATTATCCACGAAAAAAATATTTCTCAGCTTTCGTTGATGGATATTCGAAGTTTAAAATGTTGGTTTGATGAGCTTGATCCATACCTTACAGATAAACAAAAAGTCATTGCGCGTGAAATTATCAAGGAAATCAGAACCCGTTTAGGTTTTATGCTGAATGTAGGTCTTGACTACCTTTCACTCAACCTGAGTTCAGGAAGTTTGTCAGGAGGTGAAAGTCAACGAATCAGATTAGCCACACAAATTGGTTCTCAGCTGGTTAATGTTTTATACATTTTAGATGAGCCAAGTATTGGATTGCATCAACGGGATAACCACCGCCTGATTGATTCTTTGAAAAAGCTGAGGGATGCCGGAAATTCAGTGATTGTAGTTGAACATGATAAGGATATGATTCTATCAGCCGATCATGTTATCGATATTGGACCTTTTGCCGGTCGCATGGGAGGGTACGTTGTAGCCCAGGGTACGCCCAACGATATTGTAAATTCCGGATCTTTAACTGCGCAATATCTTAACCATCATAAAACCATAGCCATACCTGAAACCCGGCGCAAAGGGTCAGGCAAGTTTCTTGAACTTAAAGGCGCTACCGGGAATAATCTTAAAAATGTGAGTGTTAAGTTTCCGCTCGGTACATTTATTTGTATAACAGGAGTTTCGGGAAGCGGCAAGTCTACGCTGATTAATGATACACTTCAGCCTATTCTGAGCAAGCATTTTTACAAGTCAATTTTGGATCCTCTCCCTTATGAATCAATTGTTGGATTGGAACATGTAGATAAGGTAATACAGGTAGATCAATCTCCTATCGGGCGCACACCACGCTCAAATCCTGCTACTTATACTGGTGTTTTCAGCGATATACGCAATTTATTTGCTATCACCCCCGAAGCTAAAATCAGAGCTTATCAACCGGGTCGATTTTCGTTCAACGTTAAGGGCGGACGATGTGAAACTTGCACCGGAGCCGGACTCCAAACCATAGAAATGAATTTTTTGCCCGATGTATTCGTAGTTTGCCGTGAATGTAATGGTAAACGCTATAACCGCGAGACACTGGAAGTTAAATATAAGGGCAAAAGCATTAGTGATGTGTTGGATATGACGATCAATCAATCGGTAGAGTTCTTTGAGAAAATTCCGGCGATAGTTACCCGCTTGTTAGCCCTTCAGGAAGTTGGACTCGGTTATATTAAGTTAGGACAACCTTCCACGACATTATCAGGTGGAGAATCGCAACGTGTAAAACTGGCTGCAGAGCTTGCTAAAAAAGATACGGGGAATACCATATATATCCTTGATGAACCAACAACCGGTCTCCACTTTGAAGATGTGCGGGTATTGCTGGATGTTCTAAACAGGCTTGTAAACCGCGGGAATACAATCATTGTCATTGAACATAACCTCGACGTAATTAAGGTAGCCGATTATATTATTGATATTGGCAAAGAAGGTGGGGGCTTAGGTGGCGAAATAATTTGCAAAGGTACTCCCGAGGAGGTTGCAAAACATAAAGGAAGTTATACGGCCAAATTTTTAAAAGAAGAATTGAGTTTTAAAAAAGAAAATTAAGAAGTTAGGAATTTGTTATTTGGAGCTAATTATTAACCATTAACCATTAACTGTAACCTGTAACCAAAAGAAACGTATAACTTAAAAAAATAGTTATAACAAATTATCATGTCAACAAGCGAAGAAAAAATTAGAAGTGCCTTTCAGGAAAAGGATTGGGCCGAGATAAAATCGGAAGATTCCTGGCGAATATTTAAAATTGTAGCAGAATTTGTAGAAGGATATGAAAAGATGTCTCGCATCGGACCATGTGTATCCATTTTTGGATCCGCCCGCACACAATCGGGGACCAAATATTATAAACTTGCAGAAGAAATAGCCTTTAAGCTTACCCAATTTGGATACGGTGTTATCACCGGTGGAGGACCTGGTATTATGGAAGCCGGTAACCTTGGTGCAAAGCGTGGTAAGGGCCGTTCAGTAGGTATGAATATTCATTTGCCTTTCGAGCAAACACATAATATGTTTATTGATCCGGATAAACTCATTACCTTCGATTACTTTTTTGTGCGTAAAACGATGTTTATGAAATATTCACAGGGTTTTATTGTACTCCCCGGAGGCTTTGGAACTTTAGATGAACTTTTTGAAGCTCTAACATTGATTCAAACCGGTAAAATTGGACGTTTTCCCATTGTTTTAGTGGGTAAGTTATATTGGAAAGGCTTGGTAGAATGGATTAAAGAAGTGATGTTGGAGGAAGAAAAAAACATTAAGCTCGATGACCTTGATATGTTCACTATTGTGGACGAAGCGGATGAAGCAGTATCGATTATTAACCATTTCTATTCGAAATACATGTTGAGTCCTAACTTTTGATAACCATTAGAGTGCCTTTCGGACTATCTTTTGTTTCAATTAGTAATAACAATATTTGTATTTATCAACTTTGCTGCTAACTTTGACTTTGTTTTTAATTAATTATGTCTTCTGAATTTGTAAATTTGCTCATATTGATATAATTAAACGCGTAACTGTAAATCTATGATTCGACTCTACATTGTTGTGCTTCAAATGTTAGGAGTATTTTTTGTTAACTTGCTCTTTAGCGGTGATATATCTGTAAGCATGGATTTACCCGGACAGATCAATGCAGGTAAAGATTTAAAAGTCCAAATAATTCTTAAAAAAGGTGATTTGGTTGGGTTTTCCCGGTTTCAGATGGACTTACCTGCGGGAGTAACAGCAACTAATATATATTCAGCCAACGCCGATTTTAGTTTCAAAGATCAGAAAGTTCGGTTTATCTGGCTTCGGTTGCCGGAAGATAAGGACATCACTGTTTCATTTAATATTCAATGCAATGAACGTCTTAAAGGGAGTTTCGATGTTACAGGAAAATTTTCCTATATTGAAAACAATGAACGCAAAACGGTAGATATTCAAACAAAAACACTTGCCATTATTCCATCTCCAGCTATTGATCCCCGCATGCTCGTTGATATAAAGGATTTCGGAA
>JANXXY010000446.1 GCA_025350365.1 Bacteroidales bacterium
TGAAGAGAAAAAAAATATTCTACCTTTGCAGCGCAAAATAAAAAACGGTCCGTTCATCTAGGGGTTAGGATACAAGGTTTTCATCCTTGACACAGGGGTTCGATTCCCCTACGGACTACGAAAAGCCTTGATTACTCAAGGCTTTTGGCATTTTTAGGTGGTTAATTATGAAAACCTCCATTGTAAGATTTTGAAAAGTTAAGGAAAGTTGTGGTAGTTTTAAGACTATGGGTGATGATTAAATAAGTTGATTGTGCTCAAACTGGTTAAAGCTTGAAAGTATTTCAACAGTTAAATCAGATGAACGGAATTTTTGCATTAAATCATTAAATGGAATAATAAATTTACAGCCCTCTTTATACCGATTGCATCCCCAGGCATTATTGCCTTTCAATAACTTCCCCTTTTTGCATACCGGACAAACAAGTATTGGATTTTCAATTACTGGTTTTAGCGATTCGGGCTCTTTTGCTTGCTCTATTTGTAATGAAACCGAAAAGTCGTCAAGCAACAGGATACTGCCGTTTACTTTCTGATTGTTTTTTAAGAAGCCTTTTATCTGAGCGGTCTTCCTTTTCTCAATAAACGTCAGTAGTTGTTTATCGGTGAGTTTTTTGCCAAATTGTTCGAAGCCTATTTGAAAGTTACAGCCCTCTTTGAAAGCATTACATCCGAAGGCCGTTTTCCCCTTTAGAATTATTCCTTTTTTACATTTTGGACAGGTTAATGATGAAATATTTGATACTTTAATTTCTTTCTCTGCCTTTTCTTCTGTTTTTATTACTATCTCCGTTTTTGTTGATTTTTTTATGTTTTCTTCAGAAATAGTAATGGTTGCAAAGTTTTCTTTCTTAACCTCATTTACCAGATCGGTAACCATTTGTTTCATTTCGTCCATAAATGTTTGAGCATTGTATTCGCCTTTTTCAATCTGACGAAGTTTTTTCTCCCATAACCCAGTTAATTCAACTGATTTAAGCAATTCGCTATTAATGGTTTTAATAAGCTCAACGCCCGTGATGGTCGGAACCAGATTCTTTTTCTGACGAACAACATACGAACGCTTAAAAAGTGTTTCAATAATATTTGCCCGGGTCGACGGACGGCCAATACCATTTTCTTTCATCAGGTCGCGTAACTCCGGGTCTTCCACTTGTTTTCCGGCTGTTTCCATGGCACGAAGCAAGGTAGCTTCGGTATAGTATTTGGGTGGCTGTGTTTGTTTTTCGAGCAAATCGGGATAATGAGGACCTCTTTCGCCCTTGGTAAATATTGGCATTTCATAATCTTCCTCATCGGCTGTATCGTTGTCCTTTTTAGGATACAACACGCGCCAGCCTTCTTCAAGAATCACCTTTCCGGTGGCAGAAAACTCATTTCCATCAACATCGCCAATAACGGTGGTATTCGACACGATACAATCGGGATAAAAAGCAGCAATGAATTTACGGGCAATAATATCATAAACCTGCTTTTCCTGAATGGCCATTCCACCTGACGGAACAATACCTGTGGGGATAATAGCATGGTGATCAGTTATTTTACTGTCGTCGAACACCTTTTTATTTTTGCGAATCGGTTTATCAGTAATTTCCTTGGTGAAGTTCAAATAAGGTTTCATTTCCTTCAAAATATCTTTCACTTTAGGGTGCATATTGTCGGGCAAATAGGTAGTATCGACGCGTGGATATGTTACCAGCTTTTGTTCGTAAAGTTTTTGAATAAATTTGAGAGTATCGTCCGCCGTGAAGTTGAACTTTTTATTGCATTCAACCTGTAACGATGTAAGGTCAAACAATGGGGGAGGCTGCTCATTTGCCTTCTTTTTCGATGATGAAATAATCTCAAACTCCTTGTTCTTTATGTTTTCGAGAAGTTTGATCGCTTCCTCCTGATTGGCAAATTTTTTAGTTGTTGAATTGAAAATGACCTCACGAAACTTTGTTTTTATTTCCCAGTAGGTTTCCGGAATAAAATTAAGAATTTCATTATGCCTGTTAACAATAAGCGCAAGCGTTGGAGTTTGCACCCTACCAATGGATAATACTCCCTTTCCATTGGCATATTTAACGGTGTATAATCGACTGGCATTCATACCTAACAACCAATCTCCAATGGCGCGGGCATTACCGGCGGCATACAGTAAATCGAATTCTTTACCATGTTTTAAATTGTTAAATCCTTCTTTTATGGCTTCATCAGTAAGGGATGAAATCCATAACCGTTTAACAGGTTTGTTACATCGTGCCAACGACAATACCCAGCGTTGAATTAATTCTCCTTCGATTCCGGCATCACCGCAGTTTATAATTTCGGTGCTATTTTCTATCAAGGATTTTAGTGTGTTGAATTGCTTCTGAACCCCCGGGTTATCAATTACTTTGATTTGGAAACGGGGCGGAATCATTGGCAGGCTCGATAGTCCCCAACGTTTCCATGCATCGGTATAGTCGTCGGGTGTTTTAAGAGAGCATAAATGGCCAAATGTCCAGCTAACATAATAGCCATTACCCTCGAAATAGCCATCCCGACGGTCCCTGGCACCTATTATCCGTGCTATTTCCTTTCCAACACTAGGTTTTTCAGCTATGCAAAGTATCAAAGCATTCAATTTATTATATTAAATTCTCAGCTCTTTTTGGCTGAGGCCTTTTAACAATGAGAGATCTAAGGATGTTTTGCGTATCCCTGAGTTAAAAGCTTTAATAATTTTTGTGCAATATTAACTAAAATCAGGTTACGATTTTATCGAAAAATACCCCAAAAGTAAGATAATGATCACATGGATTAAAGTATTAATGTTGCTTTTAAATTATTAACAAACAATTGAGATGATGACCTATCTTTTATTTTGCTATATTGTCCAAAAATTTTGCCGAATATGTCCGCTCAACGTAAAGTATATTTATCTTAAAAGCTTATGTGTTTTTCTGCCGGAGCAAGTTTTGGAGCAAGTGCCGTTCTTTCTGTAATTGGTGTTGCTGTAATAAATAAAACAACATCGCTTTCACAAATTCCTTTTGCAAGTATTCCATTAATTTTTGCGGTTCAACAATTCTCCGAGGGCTTTGTATGGTTGGCTCTGTCGAACCCAGCTTTTGCCCCATTAGAAAAAGTTTCGTCCTACACATTCCTGATTTTTGCCCAAATTATTTGGCCTCTTTATGTTCCAATTTCAATTGCATTGCTGGCAAAGAATGTTAAACGTAAAAAATTATTGCAACTATTTGTTGGTGTAGGGGTTCTGGTATCGTTCTATTTTGCCCATAGGTTACTAATGTATGGCGTTCATCCAAATATAACGGGACATCATGTAGCCTACAAGCAAGTCTATCCTGACTCATGGGGACATGTTGCCGATATGTTTTATGGTATTGCAACCCTCGCTCCAACGTTTCTTTCGATAGTTAAAAAGATGTGGACTTTCGGCTTGGGAGTTTCCATTTCCTACGTTATTGCATATGTAGTTTATACGAATTACATCCTTTCGGTTTGGTGCTTTTTTGCTTCTGTTATAAGCATATTGATTTACGTAATTATTAAGGAATTAGTAGCATCGGAAAATTTGGCCTTCTCTCAATGAAAAGATTTTATGAAAATGGTGGAGAGAACAAACTGACAATTAATATAAATGCTTGCAAAACTACATTTTACTTACTTGGACAATTTTATTAATCATAATAAAAAAAATGGGAAAAGTACAAGAACTGGCAAAGATGATCGATCATTCCATCCTTCATCCAACACATACCGATGAGGATTTGAGAAAGCAGTGCGAAGTTGCTAAAAAATACAAAGTGGCCTCGGTATGTGTAAAACCCTATGCAGTAAAACAAGCAGTTGAATTTTTAAAAGGAACAGAAGTAAAAGTAGGTTGTGTAATTGGTTTCCCACATGGCAATAGTGCCACAGCAGTAAAATTATTTGAAACCAAAACGGCCTGTTGCGACGGTGCTACTGAAATTGACATGGTGATTAATATTGCCAAAGCAATAGCAAGTGACTGGGAGTATGTGGAAAATGAGATACAGGCTATTACCGATGTGTGTCACCAGCACAACGCCATTGTGAAAGTTATTTTCGAAACGGATTATGTAACCAAAACCGAAGATAAAATAAGACTTTGCGAGATTTGTACCAAGGTTGGCGCTGATTTTGTAAAAACATCCACAGGGTATGGTTATGTAAAACAAGCGAATGGCGATTTTAACTACCAAGGAGCAACCGTTGACGATATTGAATTGATGCGAAAACATTCAGGGACGAAGGTTCAGGTAAAATCGGCCGGAGGTGTGCGTTCGCTCGACGATTTACTAAAAATGAAAGCCGCAGGTGCCACTCGCTCTGGAGCCACTGCTACCGAAGTAATTCTTAAGGAAGCAGTTAAAAGGTTTGGCGATGAATAAGAAAGCTAAAATGGGAGGATTTGACAGATAACAAACCCAGAAATCTGAAACCCTTTATTTTGTTTATAAAGCCAATGTTGTATTCATTTTATTGTTTAATTTTAACACCAATTATGCAAATATCATCTACTTGTTCTTCCTTATCTCTTTTCCATTTTTCGATTGTTTCATCCAGAATTTGTTTTTGTTCATCCATCGATTTATTATGAATGGAAAGTAAAAGATCTTTGAACCGTTTCCTTAAAAATTTCTTGCCGTGCTCGCCACCAAATTGGTCAATATAGCCATCAGTAAATAAATAAATTGTATCCTCAATTTCGAGTTGAATTTCCTGACAAGTAAATGGTGAATAGATATCAGAATAATGAAATCCAATGGATTTTCTGTCAGCTTCTATTATAATGAGTTTATCGTTTCTAATAATATATAGTGGATTATATGCTCCGGCATATTCTAATTTATTAGTATCCTTGTGCCAAACACATAAAGCTGCATCCATACCGTCCCGAACTTCACCAGTGATACCAGTTAGCCCCAATGCTTAAATAATGCTGATTTTTAACTCATCCAGTATATGGTTTGCCGTGATTATACCTCTTCCTATTATTATTTCATCGAGAAAACTACTGCCTATCACATTCATAAAAGCTCCAGTCACTCCATGACCTGTGCAATCTGCAACTGTCCATATAGCATGATTCTCATGTAACGAATAAGCCCAATAAAAATCACC
>JANXXY010000457.1 GCA_025350365.1 Bacteroidales bacterium
TGTGATTGTTTAACATCTCTTGGCCAGGATCATGATTATAACATCACCAGACTTACAATTCTGTGTGCCGAATTGCTTTCAGCCACTTGCGCCCTAAATAAAGGTCGGGAAGGCTCAATTGAAAGCTCATGTTGTATCGCATATCCTCCGGACTATTGCCCCACCGATGAAGACAGTCAAATTTCCAACCTTATCAGCACTGCCATCGGAAACGAGTATGCGCATAAAAAAATATCATTAACCCTAATTGAAAATCAGCGACTTCTTGTGGATACAGAAGCTATTTCCAAGGTGGGCGGTTGGGAGTATTCAATCACTCAGAAAAAAATTACATATACCCCCGAAGTCTATCGTATTTATGGAGTTGACCTAACTTTTAAGATGGATGATTTGGTTAATCCCTGTAAAGATTATTCTGATTCAGATCAACAAATTATAAAACACGTAATCAATGATGTATTAGAAAATGGAAAACCTTATGATAATGAATCGCGCTTCAAGTCGTATGACGGAGTACAAAAATGGGTTCGTATAAAAGGGCATCCTGTTTACGCGCATGGCAAAATTGCAAAAGTATCCGGAAACATTATTGATATTACCGAACGCAAGAATGCTATACTCGCATTGCAGGAAAGCGAAGCACGTTTCCATAAGTTGCTGGACAATGTTATGAATACTGCTGTTCAGGGCTATGATGCCGATTGCATAGTGCGGTATTGGAACAAAGCAAGCGAACATGTATATGGCTATACCTCAGAAGAAGCCATTGGGAAAAACTTACTTGATCTCATTATACCTCCATCCATGAGAACAGCTGTAATGGAGGATATTGGGAAAATGATAGAAAGCGGAATAGGAAGACCTGCCGAAGAACTACATCTTATGAGGAAAGATGGCTCGTTAGTACCAGTTTTATCAAGCCATACAATTATTCAATTACCAGGAAAAGACAAAGAACTTTTCTGTATTGATATTGATCTTACTGATAGCATAAAGTTAGAGAAGGCTCTTATAAAAAGTGAGGCACAATTTAAAGAACTGAATGCAGCAAAGGATAAACTCTTTTCGATTATTGCACACGACCTTAGAACACCCTTCAATAGCATTTTAGGATTTACTGATTTACTGATAGTGAACATCCGGAAATATGACATTGAAAAAATCGAAAAATATCTTACCTATATCAGTTTGCAAGCTAAAAGTACTTACAATCTGCTCGAAAATTTATTAATCTGGGCAAAGTCAAAATCCAACCAGCTCATCTTTAAACCACAATATGTTTACCTGCCAACCTGTTTAAATGAAATAGCTGAAAGTTTGCAAGCCTCAGCGACTTCAAAAAACATACAACTTATCATTGCACATACACCAGATATTAAAATTTATGTTGATTTAAATATACTTAACACAATTTTACGAAACCTAATTTCGAATTCTATAAAATATACAAATTCAGGCGGATTAATAGTAATTAATGTTACCAAACATCCTCATGAAGTTGAATTTAAAATATCCGATAATGGTGTTGGAATGAGTAAAGAAACTCAAAAAAAACTATTTCGAATTGATACCAATGTTTCCACTATAGGAACATCAAATGAGAAAGGCACGGGTTTGGGTTTGATTCTTTGCGTAGAATTTATTGAAAAATTAAATGGAAAAATTTGTGTTCAAAGTGAATTGGGCAAAGGCAGTACCTTCATCTTTACTCTTCCGGCATAAAATCTTAAACTAAATTGGTTATTTGATTAAGAATTTTTCTCCCGATTTAAAACACCTCATGTTCATCAATCAAATAAATCATGGCAGCCATGGCAGCGCTGCCTGTTTGCATTTCACGGTGACTAATTTTATCAAATGTATCGTTGGCCGAGTGATGATAATCGAAATACCTTTGTGAATCCGGATGTAAATTAAGCAATGGAACGCCAAATTGTTTCAGTTGATCAATATCCACGCCGCCGCCACCTTTATAAAACTGCGTATTACTATAAGATTCAAAATATTTTTCTAGAGCCTTAAACGTTTGAAATTTATCGTCGGTTGTGGAATAGCCAAACCCACGGGCAACACCAGCGCCACTGTCAGATTCCATGGCTGCATAAATTATTTCCTTTTTCCTTAACCGATGTTGCATATTTTTTTTCACAAAGCTGGTTCATTTATGACCAAAAAATGTAGGTTTTGAACACAAAAGGCAATAGTATCCATATCCAACCTAAGTTCTGCCTAAGCCGGCCAAATA
This sequence comes from Bacteroidales bacterium, assembly GCA_025350365.1. GTDB lineage: Bacteria > Bacteroidota > Bacteroidia > Bacteroidales > JAAUTT01 > JAAUTT01. The sequence goes on from JANXXY010000457.1 coordinate 2,246, forward strand.
AAACCAGGCTGAGCCTGTAAGTAAATATTCGATTCAGGCACAGCTTAAGCCGAACCGATAGGAAGCGACCCTATAAAAACCCCGCCGTATGGATCAGATATTTAAACAAAAAACAATCTTGACCGGAATAGTTTACTAAATTGCAAACAAAAGAGCCTGTTTATGAAATGTATTTTTGAAATATTTATTGCAATAAAATGTATAACCTCGGAATACAAGGTCTAGCTAATAGGGAAATAACCCCAATTGGGGTTATACAGATGTTACCCACAATTTTAAGAAAGAGACTCTGTTTACATGAAAATTTGGTACATTTGAAAAAAAGAACGTATGATACTCGAAAGGACAAAAAATGAGATTTTAGTTCGACTTCCGGCCTATGTTGACTTGACTGAGCTTCAAAACATGCTTGATTTTTTACAATATAAAGAACTAACTGCAAAATCAAAAGGTAAACAATCCGATGTTGATGAACTCTCAAAATCTGCTAACAAATCTATCTGGACTAAAGTTAAAGCCAGCCGGGGAATAAAATGAAAATCGTAGTTGATTCAAATATTGTATTTAGTACAATTCTAAACACCAAAAGTAAAATTGGACAATTATTAATTAATGGTTCAAAATATTTTGATTTTTACACAGTTGGGTTACTTAAAGACGAAATTTTTAAACATAAGGATAAAATACTCGATTTAACAAATTTCGCTGAAGACTAATTTATTGATACTTTTCAATTAATTACAAGCAGACTAGTATTTGTAGACGATATATTATTAACAGATAACGATTTAAATAAAGCGATTGATCTTGTATCAGGCATTGACCAAAACGATGCATTATTTGTTGCATTAACAAATCATTTAGTCGCAAACTTATGGACTGGTGATAAGAGACTCATTAATGGACTTAAGAAAAAGGAATATTCACGAGTCTTGGCAACCGATGATCTATATGAAATATTTTTAGATAAACAGCTGAAAATTAGGCGGAAAAGGAAATAAAAAACTGTCGCCCATAAATAGCACTTCAAGTGGTCTGCAAGACCCAACTTGAAGTCCCGATTGAACTAAATCCCCGGGTAATAAACTATGCACTTATAGGGGCTTACTTAGTGAGGGCTCTGTTAAGACGAGCTAAGAATTCCAAGCGAAAGGCTTCGGATTTTAGGATAATATTGATATTTGGGTTCTCATGCGGTGCGGTAGTATTTAATTTAAAACGCGGCATGCCCAACTGCAAGCCTGCAGCAGGCATATTGCAAGGCTTCACCTTGGGCATAACTGCCAACGTTGTGGGCAAAACAAAAAAAACCTTTCCAATTGTTGCAAAAGGGTGTACGACAAAATTCCCTTTTATAGCTTATATTTGTCAACCCTGGAATTTCATCGTACAATTGTTGCAAAAGGAATTACGGCTTATCTAAAAAGATCAATTTTGTATTATTCACTTTCCAGACAGCCGTTATCATTTATGTGAATCGCTTTTATACAATCAGTTCACAGGTTTAAGTTGTTTGAAAAAATCATTGCCTTTATCATCAACTAAAATGAATGCCGGGAAATCAATTACTGCAATTTTCCAGATGGCTTCCATGCCAAGTTCGGGATATTCCAGCACTTCCACTTTTTTGATGTTGTTCTGAGCTAAAATTGCAGCCGGACCACCAATACTTCCCAGATAAAATCCACCAAACTTTTTGCAGGCATCGGTAACCTGATTGCTGCGGTTTCCTTTGGCAATCATAATCATACTGCCTCCATTTTCCTGAAATCGGTCAACATACGAATCCATGCGTCCCGCCGTGGTTGGACCGAATGATCCTGAAGGCATTCCCTTGGGCGTTTTGGCCGGACCGGCATAATAAATCGGATGATCTTTTAGGTATTGAGGCATACCTTCGCCATTATCCAGGCGTTCGTTCAACTTTGCGTGTGCAATGTCGCGGCCAACAACAATAGTTCCGGAAAGCGATAGACGAGTTGCCACAGGATATTTTGTAAGTTCAGCCAAAATCTCCTTCATCGGACGATTTAGGTTGATTTTCACTGCATCGCCTTCGCCCTGGTTACGTAATTCTTCAGGAATGTACTTCCCGGGATTGTCTTCGAGTTTTTCAATCCATACACCGTCCTTATTAATTTTAGCTTTGATATTGCGGTCGGCTGAACACGATACGCCCATTCCCACCGGACAAGACGCACCATGACGTGGCAACCGGACAATGCGAACATCATAAGCAAAGTATTTACCACCGAACTGTGCCCCAAGGCCACATTCCTGTGCAGCTTTTAAGATTTTATTTTCAAGATCAATATCACGAAAAGCCTGACCTCCTTCGTTGCCTTCGGTTGGCAAAGTATCATAATACTTGGTTGAGGCGAGCTTCACCGTTTTAAGGTTAGCTTCAGCCGATGTTCCTCCAATTACAAAAGCTATATGATAGGGTGGACAGGCTGCCGTACCCAGTGTTTTCATCTTTTCCACCAAAAAAGCTTCCAGACTTTTAGGGTTTAAAAGTGCCTTTGTTTCCTGAAAAAGATAGGTTTTATTGGCTGATCCTCCTCCCTTGGCGATGAATAGAAATTTGTATTCATTTCCTTTGGTTGCATATAAATCAATTTGTGCCGGAAGATTGCACCCTGAGTTTACCTCGTCGTACATATCGAGCGCCACGGTTTGAGAATATCTAAGGTTCTCTTCCGTATAGGTTTTGTAAATCCCGTGAGATAAGGCTTCTTCATCATTTCCATCGGTCCAAACCTGTTGTCCCTTTTTGCCTGAAATGATAGCTGTTCCGGTATCCTGGCAAAACGGTAATACTCCTTTTGAGGCTATTTCAGCATTACGCAACATGGTTAATGCAACATACTTATCATTTTCGCTGGCTTTTGGATCACTCAAAACACCGGTAACTTGTTTCTGATGTGCTGGACGAAGCAAAAATGAACAGTCACGCATGGCAGCGTTGGCCATTTTTGTAAGTGCTTCGGCTTCGATCTTTAAAATTTCTTTACCTTCAAATAGAGATATAGAAACATGTTCTTTGGTAAGAAGATAGTATTCGGTTTCATCTTTTCCCAGGGGAAAAGGCTCCTGGTATTTAAATGCGGGTGTTGGCATAAAATATGATTTAAATTAGAAATTATTCGTTATTAGTGTCATTACGGTCTTCGCCGGAATATTAATTACACTCGTGATGAATTATTTACCTGCAAATTCCATCAAAAAGGCTTTTATGAATTCATGAATATCACCATCGAGAACTCCCTGCGCATCCGACGTTTCAAAACCGGTTCGCACATCCTTCACCAATTTATAAGGGTGAAGGACATAATTACGAATTTGCGAGCCCCATTCAATTTTCATCTTCTTTCCCTCAATTTCGGCTTGTTTTTCTCGTCGTTTTTGAAGTTCCAGTTCATAAAGCATTGATTTAAGCAACCGAAGGGCGTTTTCCTTATTTTTGAATTGGGACCGATCCTCCTGATTCTCCACCACAAATCCGGTTGGTTTGTGGCGTAACCTTACAGCCGTTTCAACCTTGTTTACATTCTGACCACCTGCACCACTTGCCCGGTATGTTTCAAACGAAATATCAGCCGGATTTATTTCGATATGGATGGTGTCGTCAATCGCCGGAGACACATAAACAGAGGCAAAGCTTGTTTGACGTTTCCCCTGGGCATTAAATGGAGATATACGTACGAGGCGATGCACACCACTTTCCCCTTTCAGGAATCCATAAGCATATTTTCCTGAAAACTCAATGGTTACCGACTTAATACCAGCTTCATCACCGTCGAGGATATCAACGATATGAACCGCAAAGTGATGTCGTTCTCCATAACGAGAGTACATGCGCATAAGCATCTCGCTCCAGTCCTGACTTTCGGTTCCACCTGCCCCGGAATTAATTTTAAGGAATGCTCCAAGCTCATCCTCTTCATCGCGAAGCATGTTTTTAAATTCAAGTTCTTCGATCTGCTGAAGCGTGATTTTATATTGTTTGTCAACGTCTTCTTCCGAAGCCTCGCCTTCGCCATAAAAATCGATCATCACTTTTAGGTCTTCCAAACTTTGCACAACGGTGTTGTAACTATTTGTCCATTCCTTAAGCGATGCAACGAGCTTTATTTGTTTTTCGGCCTCTTTGGAATCGTCCCAGAAACCGGGAGCGTGTGTTTTTTGTTCTTCTTGTTCTAACTGGATTAATCGTTGATCGATGTCAAAGATGCCTCCTGAGTGCATCCTCGCGCTCTACCAACTCTTTCATCTGATCGGTGGTAATCATATAAACACTATTTTAATAAGCATGCAAAGTTATAAAAAATTTGCTATGCATGATAATGAAAAACCCCCAGAGGTGTACGAAAAATTCTCTTTTATAGCTTATATTTGATGCATAAAAAAAGTCCAACCTTAGCTTTTTCTTTTGATACGAAATTTGTTGTACACCCGCGAATTTTGTCGTACACCCATCCCCGGTAAATATAAAATTTTGAGATTAACATGATCGGCTTGTCT
>JANXXY010000468.1 GCA_025350365.1 Bacteroidales bacterium
ATAATTCGCCTGCTGGAACAAATGGATAACATTGAAGTACTTGCGGCAGTTCGTAACCCAGAAAAAATAAATTTTTCGGGAAAAACTATAACTCCAGTAAAATTCAATTTTAAAGATCCTTCCACATTTGACATTCTCAAAGGTGTTGACCGGATGTTTCTTTTACGTCCACCAGAAATCTCTAATATTCGACAATTTATTCAACCCGCCATTGAAGCTGCTGAACTGGCAGGGGTGAAACACATTGTATTTCTTTCGTTGCTTGGTGTTGAACATAACAAGGTTACTCCTCATTATAAAATTGAGCAGTTACTCATAAAATCGCACATGTCATATACTTTTTTGCGGGCCGGCTTCTTCATGCAAAACCTAAGTACTACTCATTTGCGCGATATTGTTGAGGAAAACAGAATTTATCTTCCTGCCGGAAAAGGAATCACAAGTTTTACAGATGTCCGCGATATTGCTGCTGTGGGAGCAAAAACGTTAACAGAATCGGGACATGAAAACAAAGGCTACAATTTAACCGGAAAGGAAGCCATCACTTATTATGAAGTTGCTTCGATACTATCCGGTGCTTTAGGAAGAAAGATCACTTACCAACCGGCTAGCATAATTGGTTTTTACATACACATGCGCAAACTGGGCAACAAACCAGTTTATATCATTATTGTTACCATTCTTTATCTAATCACCCGATTTGGTAAGGCTGGTAATATTGCCTATGATATGAAACAGGTATTAAGGCGTGATCCTATCACATTCAAACAATTTGCTTTCGATTATAAAGATATCTTTCAAAAAAACAATAAGAAACAAGAGTTAATATAATAGATCATCAGGATCTTCTCACCTTGGCTTTTGTTTCTTGATTCTTGAAAAATAAATTTGTTCATTTGTAACCTGATTGTTTTACATAAAAATTGATATAAAAAATGGGTAAGGTATTAATCATTGGAGCTGGTGGTGTTGGTACTGTGGTGGCTCACAAAGTTGCTCAGCATCCCGAAGTGTTTTCAGAAATTATGCTGGCAAGTCGCACAAAAAGTAAATGCGATGCAATTGCTAAAGCCATTGGAGGCAATCATATTCAAACGGCAAAAGTGGAAGCTGAGAATGTTTCCGAACTGGTTAGTCTCATCAAGAGCTTTAAACCAGATTTGGTTATCAATGTTGCGCTTCCATATCAGGATCTTCCTATTATGGATGCCTGTCTTGAAGCTAAAGTTAGCTATCTTGACACCGCCAACTACGAACCAAAGGACGAAGCCAAGTTCGAATATAGCTGGCAGTGGGCTTATCAGGAACGATTTAAAGCCGCTGGGCTTACTGCAATTCTGGGTTGCGGATTCGATCCTGGGGTAACCAGTATTTATACCGCTTACGCAGCAAAACATCATTTCGACGAGATTCAATATCTCGATATTGTAGACTGCAATGCAGGTGATCACGGTAAAGCGTTTGCTACAAACTTTAACCCCGAAATTAATATCCGGGAGGTTACTCAAAAAGGTAAATACTGGGAGAATGGCAAGTGGGTAGTTACTGAACCTCACGAGATTCACAAACCATTAAATTACCCTGAAATAGGCCCGAAAGAATCTTACGTTATATATCACGAAGAGCTCGAATCGCTTGTTAAAAACTATCCAACGCTTAAACGCGCCCGCTTTTGGATGACGTTTGGTCAGGAATACTTAACGCACCTGCGGGTGATTCAAAATATAGGCATGGCACGCATCGATCCGATAATCTATAACGGTATGGAAATTGTACCAATTCAATTTCTGAAGGCTGTACTTCCCGATCCTGGTGATTTAGGTGAAAACTATACAGGCTGGACTTCTATCGGGTGCCGTATTCGCGGTTTGAAAGATGGAAAAGAAAAAACCTATTACGTATACAATAACTGTAGCCACGAAGCGGCTTATAAAGAAACGGGAACGCAGGGCGTAAGTTATACCACCGGTGTACCAGCTATGATTGGCGCAATGATGTATATGAAAGGACTTTGGAAAAAACCGGGAGTATTTAACGTGGAAGAATTTGATCCGGATCCTTTTATGGATGCCCTCAACAAATACGGTTTACCGTGGGTTGAAAAGCACAATATTGATTTGGAGCTATAATGACAGAACCAAGAGCCAGGAAACTAGAAAGGCAAAAGGCTATCTAGAATATTGCTTATAATATCCTGGTTCTGATTAAACGATTTATCTAGCAGGGTTTCATCCCGATTAGAGACTTATTGTTAAATTTTTGTAAAACAAGGGATGCGATGAGAATCACGTCCCTTGTTTTTTAAGATAACATTATTTGGATAATAACATTTTTCGCAATGGATTAGGTCATATAATACTCAACATTTGCAGTTGAGTACCCAATTGTTCTTCTATTATCTGATCGGGTTGCTTAGTAATAAGACAATGCCTAGTCTCATTTATTAAATTTATCCTTATCCCATTTTAATGGATTATTTGCTATATAATTTTGTATCGTTTCGTACGATTTAGCATCACGAATAATATGATCGTGAAAACGAGATTGCCAATTGAAATCGGTATGAATAAATCGTCCATTTTTAGAGACAATTGATTTATAGGAACCTACAATTGAAGAAACGGTATTTTTACCCTGATTTTGAAATCGTAATTGACCAATTGTTTTTTCAATGGGGGTTTTAGGTACGATGGGAACGATGAGAACGATGGGACCGATGGGGTCGATGGGACCGATGGGGTCGATGGGAACGATGGGGTCGATGGGGTCGATGGGAACGATGGGGTCGATGGGGTCGATGGTAGAGACAAGGCATTGCCTTGTCTCTACGGAATCCGTATCCGTATCAAAACCATTTACGGAATTCATTTTGTCAATTATTAATATACCGTGCGTATGGTTTGGCATTATTATAAATTTGCCCAATTCAATAAATGGAAAATGATTGGGAATTTCCAGCCAATATTGTTCTGCCAATTTTCCGATATCATTCAATTGCATTTTACCATTGTTGATTTCGCCAAAAAAATGTATCCTTTTTTGTGTGCAAATGGTAATAAAATAGGCGCCATTTGCACCATAATCCCAATTTTGTAATCGGGCAGATGGAATGCGGTATTTGTCCTGAAATTTGTCCATTTTTATTTGGTTTGGTGCGTGGGGTACGTGGGGTACGCGGGTAGGTGGGTAGAGACAAGGCATTGCCTTGTCTCTACTGCCAATTTTCCGATATCATTCAATTGCATTTTACCATTGTTGATTTCGCCAAAAAAATGTATCCTTTTTTGTGTGCAAATGGTAATAAAATAGGCGCC
>JANXXY010000479.1 GCA_025350365.1 Bacteroidales bacterium
GCGCACCCGAACCAAGTACAATTACTTTCTTTATGCTTTTGTCCATTTACGTGTTGATTTTATAAGATTAACTGAAATTTTTATTGAATGAGCAACTAAATGATCTGGCGATTTGTATGAAAAAATCACACCATTTCAAACTTAAATTCTCATTCACAAAACTTTGTGGGCACAACCTAACAAAATTTCAGGGTGTAAAAATATATGTTTTGCAGCACTTAATAAAATTTAATTTTGCATACAAATTAAAAAAGAGAACATTTTTGTCTGTAATATGCCATGTAATCTTAATTTTTCCAAATTTGGAATTCCAAAAAAAACCCATACGTTTGCATAAATTTTAAAATTAGGCATTTAAAATGATTTCTCTAACTACAATTTTGCAGGTATCCGAAACATTACACAAACTCAAAGTTGAGGATGTTGCTAACCATCATCTATCGGTGTTTGACCTTTTAATGAAGGGTGGAGTAATTCTTATTCCGATTGGAATTTTATCCATAATCGCTATTTATTTGATTGGCGAAAAATATTATATCATTAATAAGGGAACAAAAATAGCTTCCTCGGTTCGGTCAAATTTTAAGCTACATGTTAAAAATAACGAACCAGAAAAGGCAATGACAGCCCTTTCGGCAGGATCGGGTGCTTACAAGGCAATCTTTACACATTTTCTTAAAAACTTAGGTGGTCCGGTAAGGGAAATTGAAGCTGAGATTGAAAGCGTAAGTAATATTGAGGTATCGAAATTGAACCAAAACCTAAATTATTTGGGAATTATTGCCGGTGTTGCTCCAATGCTTGGTTTTATTGGGACTATCTCAGGAATTATTAAAATATTTTACAATATTTCGGTAACAGATAACATTAGCATCGGAATTATATCTGGCGGTTTATACGAGAAAATGATTTCGAGCGGGAGTGGTTTAATTGTCGGAGTAATTGCTTATTGCGGTTACCATGTGTTAAATATGAAACTTGATCGTTTTATCTCTTTTGTAGAAGCTGAATCGTTTGAGATTTTAAATTCCGTAAAGGAATTAAGGGCGAAAAAAGAGGAATAATTTACTGATGTTTTACCAAAACTTACGATTTATTAAGTTATGAAGATTAAACGTAGTCACGATTTTAAAGCTGAGGTAGCAACGGCATCATTAAACGACATTATGTTTTTTCTGTTGCTGTTCTTTCTTATCGTTGCGACTTTTGCTAACCCAAATGTAATTAAATTGATGCTACCGAAAGCCAGTTCCAGCCAAACACTTTCGAAGAAACAAATAACACTTTCAATTACTGCTGATAAAAAATATTACCTTGATCAATTGATGGTTGCGCCTGCTGATTTAGAACTTGCTTTAACTGAACGAAAGAAAAAGATTAACGATATGACTATTGTGCTTAGAGCTGATAGCCATTTAACCATTCAAGATTTGGTCGATGTTCTTGAAATTGGTAAACGCGTTGAAGTAAAGATGATTCTGGCTACAGAAAAAGAATAAAATTCAATTTGCAATCATTTAACATATTCTTTTGTAATCAGTTTTGTTCTCACAACAATTACCAGGCTAGCTAGAAAAAATACCGAAAGCAAGAGTGCACTCAATCGCATACTTCCCGTTACCTGTTCAATAAAACCGAAACATAGCATACCTAATACAATGGCAGCTTTTTCTGTGATATCATAGAAAGTAAAATATGAGGCTGTATCTTTTGAGTTTTCAGGAATTAATTTTGAATAGGTCGAACGAGCTTGGGATTGGATTCCCCCCATTACTAAACCTACCAATGATGCCAGAATAAAAAATTGAATATCGTTATGTATGAAATACGCAATAAAACAAACCACTGACCATATGACCAGCATGGCAATCAACGAAAACTTATTTCCTTTCTTTGTTGAGACCCAACCAAAAAAGGTAGCTCCTATAAGTGCCAGAATTTGAATAAGAAGGATGGTAACAATTAGTTTTGATCCTTCAATGCCCAATTCCTTGCTTCCAAATAGAGTAGCTACCAGAATGATAGTTTGAACTCCAATACTAAAAAGAAAAAACGAAAGTAAAAACATCAGCATGGTGGTATCCTTTTTTATAATGCTAAACACTTTTATAATCTCCTGAAATCCTTTCGTGAAAACGTGCGATTTTATTGTAAAACCTCCCTTGTACTCTTTCAAATGCCAAAACGCTATTTGAGCAATCGCAAACCACCAAATCCCTACCTCAACAAAGGCGAATTTTATGGCATCTAATTTTCCTGAAAAACCGAATTTTTGATAATTTTCTATACAATACAAGTTGAAAATTAACAGAAGCATACTCCCTCCATAACCCCAAGAAAAGCCTCTAGCACTTATTTTATCATGCCTGTCTGGCGTTGCAATAATCGGTAAAAAAGAATTATAGTATACCAACGAACCTGCAAATCCGACTACTGCCACTGCTGGAAGTACTACTCCAAAAATAATATTATTACCGTTAAACCAATATAATCCAATGCAGGATAATGAACCAATTAAAGTAAAAAAATGCATAAAGCGTTTTCGATATCCTCCCATATCAGCAATACCTGAGAGCAGTGGAGTTAAAAAGATAATGAGGAAATAACCAAAGGCAATAAAATAGTCATATAGAACCGTATTTTTGATACTTATGCCCATAAAAGATACCAAATCCGAACCCCATGTTTGTTTGGTAATGGCTTGATAATATATTGGATATAAGACTGTACTTATACTTAAACTATATGCTGAATTAGCAATATCATATGAACACCAAGCATTTATTATTTTTCTATTATTTTTTTCAGGAATCAAATCTACAATCCTCATAGATAAGTTGATAAAATGGGTTTAAATTAAATGCATTATTTCGCCAGTATTTTCACTACAACTTTTTTGGTTTTTTCAAAACCTACTATTTTAATATTTGGCCTAAGTGCATCGGTTGGGAAAAAAGATTAAAAACGTACCGGGTTCAGCTATATAAAACTTGCCGTTTGAAGCATCGCCAAAGCCAACATCTTTAGTTTCATTGTATGGAGTTGTTATCGAAAGGCTTTCAACAGGAGTAGTTCCCATTTTTTCTTTTCCTTTTATAACATATTGAATATCGATATATTTCTTGTGAAACTCCCATTTAGTATCTTCAAAAGATTTAGTTGGAATTTCAGTTACCGATGCAAAAACTGAGTCGCCATTAATAACATGCTTTCCTACAGAAATAGTATCGAGGTTGGTTTTTTTTAAGTACGAAAATGCCTTATCTAACAAATATTTATTTTTTTGATACTGAATATAGAATTCCACTTTATTTACACCTTCGAAAGGTTTTAGCGCTAATCCGTTTAAATAATTCTGACTCTTAAACCATTGATCTGTTTTTTTCAAAAGCTCTGCATCTTGAGCATTAATTAAGGTATGACATGAAAATAGAGCAATCAGGATCGCCAAAGACTTTAAAATAGTATTCATTTTTATCTGTAAAGTTTGTTTGGGGAAAGATACATAAAAATTAGTACTTGTTTTTTACAGGATAGCATTTTTTAAATAATGAGAATTGCTTAAAATAGATAGAATCTTTGATTACATAATAGGATTATTTCGAATAATATAAAGTATTTTAAATGAGTACGATAAAATAGTTAACTTAAATTTAATGTTTATATTAGGCTATTTTTACTTTCTAAAGAAATTAAATTTTGAAATAATTCTATAACAACGATTGCACGTAATCATTTTTCATGCATTCGTTACTAATTTTTATGAGTTAACATTAATTCCAGTTTCTTTTGATTTTAAATTTGTCTAACACTATTTTACAAGTTCAAAAAGAATTTCGGATGTTTTTTCGAAATTGAACAAACTAAAAGATAGCTTCATTTTTTCTGAAATCTGTTCATTACACAAATTGCCAATACTACCCTCATGAGTATGTTCAACATTCATTTCAGGATTATAGCTACCGTCTTTAATATTCTTGCTTACAATTTTATATGCATCACGAAATGGTGTTCCCTGGAGTACGAGTTTGTTTAGTACATCAACACTGAATAGATATTTGTAACGACCATCTTCCAGTATATTTCGATTGATAATGAGTTTTTCCATCATAAACGCAGCGATGTCAATACAACTCCGTAACTCTGCAAATGCAGGGAAAATTGTTTCCTTTAGAAGTTGTAAATCTCTGAAATAACCAGATGGAAGGTTGGCTAACATTATTGTGATGTCATTGGGTAATGCCTGTATTTTATTGCATTTGGCACGGATAAGCTCAAACACATCGGGGTTTTTTTTATGTGGCATTATGCTTGAACCAGTAGTATATTCGTCGGGTAAACTTAAAAATCCGAAGTTCTGGCTCATGTAAAGGCATACATCCATTGCAAGGCGGGACAAGGTAGCTGCAACTGAGGACATGGCAAAAGCTGCTATTTTCTCGGTTTTGCCTCTGCCCATTTGGGCGTAAACTACATTGTAACTTAGGTTTTCGAATCCTAATAATTGAGTAGTTAGGGTGCGGTTAAGTGGAAACGAGGACCCATAACCTGCTGCGGAGCCCAATGGATTCTGGTTAGCAATTTTATAGGCAGTATGTAGCATTAACATATCGTCGGTGAGGCTTTCAGCATAAGCACCAAACCACAACCCAAAAGATGATGGCATAGCCACCTGCAAATGCGTATAACCGGGTAATAAAACCTCCTTATAACGCTCACTTTGTGCGATGAGTGCATCAAAAAGTTTTTTTACCGATTCAACCGTTTTCTGAATCTCACTTCTAATAAATAATTTACTGTCAACCAGTACCTGATCGTTACGCGATCGGCCGGCATGAACTTTCTTTCCAAGATCGCCCAGTTTATTAGTAAGCATCAGTTCTACTTGTGAGTGAATATCTTCTACACCTTCTTCTATAGTAAAACTTCCAGCTTTTATTTTGTAATATATTTCCGAAAGTTCTTTTTTCAACAAAGGAAGTTCATCTTTACCAATAAGCCCGATGGTTTCAAGCATGGTTATGTGTGCGATGGTTCCAAGCACGTCAAATTCGGCAAGGTAGAGATCCATTTCACGATCACTGCCAACCGTAAACCGTTCAATCCATTCGTTAACTGTTGTTCCTTTGTCCCAGAGTTTCATGTATAAATTGGTTTTTAAAATTCAAAATTAGGATAAAACTAAATCGTTCAACAGCTCTATATATGTTGATATCCCTTTTTTAATCTCATCAAGTTCAATGTATTCGTTTGCCGTGTGGGAACGTGCCGAATCTCCCGGCCCGATTTTCATGGATGTTAATCGCATCACCGCCTGATCGGATGTGGTTGGCGATCCGTAATAAGTCAGTCCCAACCCCAGTCCACGCTTGACAAGCGGATGGTTAAGAGGAATGAATGATGAATTATGCCGCAAGGACCGGGGTGTTACTTCCGAATGTTTCATGTGGCTAATAATGAGTTCCAGAGATTGTTCATTTGTGTATTGCTCGTTGGTACGAACATCTACTACATAAGAGCATATATCGGGAACCACATTATGTTGATAACCCGCATTAATCATTGTAACCGATGTTTTTACTTTTCCAAGAATTTCGGATTTCTTTGGGAATTGAAATGTCTGGAACCATTCAATGTCTTCCATTGCCAGATATATAGGATTGAGGCCTTCGTCACGTGCCGCATGACCAGTTTTACCCATAACTTTGCAATCAAGTACCATCAATCCTTTCTCTGCAATAGCCATTTGCATTTGGGTAGGTTCGCCTACAATAGCCAGATCAATTTTTCCAAGATAGGGCAATATGCTGATAACTCCACCTAATCCGGTAATCTCTTCTTCAGCTGTTGCACTATAAATGAGGTTATAGGGTCGGTTGGGTTGTTTGGACAATTCAAAAAATGCCATCATCTGACTTACCACTGATGCCCCCGCATCATTACTACCCAATCCGTATAGTTTTCCATCTTTTTCTGTTGGTATAAATGGGTCGAAAGTCCAGGATGATGAGGGTTTTACGGTGTCGTGATGCGAATTAAGCAAAACGGTTGGCAATTTATCCGAAATGAGCGACTGCACCCATACATTGTTTCCATTTCGTTCAGGGGAAAAACCGTTCGATTGTAAATAATTAAAAATTAAATCGGCAGTTTTGTCCTCTTCCTTGCTTAATGAAGGAATGGCAATAAGCTTTTTTAAAGTATTTAGAGCCTGTTGATAATAGAATTCCATTTTATTATTATAGTACTAAAATGATTCGAGAAAACACTCGAATTTAAAATGACAATATAAACTACTTATATATTCAATTACTTTAAATTTTCCAAAATTCTTTTAATGATAGTTTGAGCCGAATAAATGCGATTCTCGGCTTCGTCAATCACAATTGAATCAGGGCTGTCAATGACTTCATCAGTAACAATCATGTTTCGGCGAACAGGAAGACAGTGCATAAATTTGGCCTGATTTGTAAGTTTCATCTTATCTGCTGAAACGGTCCAGTTTAGGTCCATATTCAAAATCTGACCGTAGTTTTTATAATTCGACCAATTCTTTGCGTAGATAAAATCAGCTCCTTCGAAGGCTTTATTTTGGTTATACTCAATTTTTGCACCACAGGTAAATTTTTCGTCAAGCTCGTATCCTTCAGGATGTGTAATCACTACTTCGTATCCGGCAGCAACCGCCCACTCTGCAAAAGAGTTGGGAACGGCCTGCGGCAATGCTTTTGGATGCGGCGCCCAAGTGAGAACAACTTTTGGGTGCTCTTTTTTTTTATATTCCTCGATAGTGATAACATCTGCGAAACTTTGCAGAGGATGCCCTGTAGCGGCTTCCATGCTTACAATGGGAGTTCCGGCATATTGGATAAACTGACCTAACACGTGTTCTGAATAATCCAATTCCCGGTTTTTCAATCCGGCAAACGAACGAATACCAATGATATCACTATAACGACCGATAACACCGGCAGCTTCTTTGATGTGTTCGGCTTTGTCGCCATCCATTACTACTCCAAACTCAGTTTCAATTTTCCAACCATCTTCATTAATATTGAGAATGATAGTTTTCATTCCAAGGTTTTCAGCTGCCTTTTGGGTACTTATGCGAGTACGCAAGCTGGAGTTGAAAAACAATAAACACATGGTTTTGTGTTTACCCAGATTTTCGAATTGATACTGATCTTTCTTGATTTCAAATGCCTCTTTCAGCATTTGATTCAAATCGGTTACATCGTGAATGGAAGTGAAATGTTTCATTTATTTATGTATATGGCGCTAAGTGCTATTTTCTAATTTGCCCGTTACCCCTGACCACCCATTTATAACTGGTTAATTCTGCCAAAGCCATCGGACCTCGGGCATGGAGTTTTTGGGTACTGATGCCTATTTCAGCTCCCAACCCGAATTGAGCTCCATCAGTAAATGATGTTGAAGCATTTGAATAAACAGCAGCCGCATCTACTTCATTAATAAATCGTTCAATATTTTCAATATTTTCACTGAGTATTGCTTCGCTATGTTTTGAGCCAAAAGTGTAGATATGCGTCAGCGCCTCCTCAAAATTGTTCACCGTTTTAACAGCCATTTTGTAGTCGAGAAACTCCGTACCGAACGATTCGTCCGTTGCCGGCTTAAGCAATTCATTAGGATACCGGCCAATCAAAATCATCATCGAAGGCTCATCAGCATATATTATAACGTTGCTTTTGGCCAAGGGCTCCAAAACAAAGGGAAGATTTCCAAGTTGCTTTTTATGCACAACTAAACAATCAAGAGCATTGCAAACACTAACCCTAAGGGTTTTGGCATTAGCGATAATTTCGCGTGCTTTATCAATATCAGCAGTATCGTCGAGGTATGTATGAACTATACCTGCCCCTGTTTCTATCACGGGAATTTTAGCATTCCCGGCAACAAAGTTAATCAAACTTTGGCTTCCACGGGGAATAAGGACATCTACAAAACCACGTGCTGTTAAAAGCGCCATAGTAGCTTCGCGATCTATAGGAAGAAGTTCAGCTATAAATGAATTTAATCCAAATTGTGTAAGCAGTTTTTTAATTATGGAAATGATGGCTATATTGGAAAATTGAGCGTCACTGCCGCCTTTTAAAATGCATGCATTACCTGATTTAATACAAAGCGAAAAGCAGTCGAATGTAACGTTAGGTCGCGCTTCATAAATAATTCCGATAACGCCCATTGGAACTGATACTTTGGATAGTTTTAATCCGTTGGAAAGTTCGCGTTGTTCATGTATTTTTCCAAGCGGTGACGGCAGTTTTGCGACATTTCGAATATCCGAAACAATATCCTTTATTCTATTGGTGGTTAATTTTAGGCGATCGTATTTTGGATCTTGCGAATCCATTAAATCTAAATCTTTCTGGTTTTCGGCAAGAATAAAGGTTGATTGATTTTCTGTTTCGTCAGCCAATGCTAATAGCAGAGCATTGATGGTTGCTACTTTCAGGGCAGACATCTCTCTTGCGGCATCTTTAACATATTGAAATATTGTATTATAAGCAGTTGATATAAATTCATTTGACATATAGTCGCTGTTAAATAATTATAAAACAAGTAGTTATTACGATTTTAAATACAAATAATCATAATGAATGATGGGTTTGTTGTTCTTTTCTCCAAGCTTTTTTAAAGCAGACTCAGAATTATATTGTGATTTTCCTAATCCGACAAAATGACCATCGTGATCAACTATTTTAACAATGTCGCCTTTCATAAAGGGACCTTTTATATCTGTTACACCTATTAGCAACAAACTTGTTGCTTTGTGTTGGAAAAGGGATTTTCGGGCGCCCTCGTTGATATGCACTTCTCCTTTGGTACTAACATCTGAATATGACAACCACTTTTTAATGGTTGTTGACTTTTTACCGGGAGTAAAATAAGTTTGTACCAATCCCTGCCTGTTCTCCAGAATGTCGATTAAAATGTTTTCGCGACTACCATTAGCAAGGTGAACTGGCGTTCCGGAGAGGGCTACTTTTTTTGCCATGCCGAATTTTGTTATCATCCCTCCACGGCCAAAGTTTGATTTATCAGTAGATATAAACTTAGTTATCGTATTTAAATCTAGTTCAATAACAGGAATTAATTTTGATTCTGAACATTCCGGATTTCCATTATAAATACCATCCACATTACTTAATATAATCATAGCCTCAGTGTTCATCATTGAAGAAATAAGTCCGGCTAATTCATCGTTATCTGTGAACATGAGTTCAGTAACAGAAACCACATCATTTTCGTTTATAATAGGCAGAATGTTATGATCCAATAATGTTTCAAGACAATTCCTGATATTGAGAAAATGCTGTCGATCGCGAAAATCTTCTTTCGTCACAAGAACCTGTGAGCAAAGCATGTTGTGCTGTTCAAATAGTTCCGAGTATTTTTGTATAAGTTTTACCTGACCAACTGAAGCCCATAGCTGACGGCACGAAACCGGATCGGTACGTTTGTGGCAGGCAACAATTTTCCTGCCGGAAGCAACAGCGCCTGATGACACCAGCAATATACTTACCCCTTTCGAGCGGAGGTATGCCATTTGATCAACAAGATGAGTGATACGCTTCTCATTAGGCATCCCGTCTGCGGCGGTAAGCACATTCGACCCGATTTTTATGGTTACTGTTTTGTACATTTTTTAAACTTCCGACTTATTTATCGCCGAAAATATCCTCATTTGATTAGCCAGAATTTTTGTGAAACCTTTAACATCTTCTCCTGAAAAGGAAGTATTTTCTTCGCCGTATTTAGCAAATTTTGCATTCATGAGATCGTGTTTCGACTCAATGCCAATGGTCTCAAATCGATGAGGCATCAATTTTAAAAATACTTTGCCAGTGACAAACTCTTGTGAGTCGTCGAGAAATTTCTCGATATTGCGCATTACAGGCTCCAAATATTGAGATTCGTGAACAAACATCCCGTACCAATTCGCCAATTGTTCTTTCCAATAAAGTTGCCATTTGGTAAGAACATGTTTTTCGAGTAAGTGATGAGCCTTGATAATAATGAGTGGAGCAGCAGCCTCAAAACCAACACGGCCTTTGATACCTATGATGGTATCACCAACATGCATATCACGACCAATGGCATATGGACCAGCGATTTTTTCAATTTCACGGATGGCCTCCACCGGGTTTTCGAATTTTTTTCCATTTACACTTTTTAGCTCTCCTTTTATAAATGTGATAGTTAGCATTTCTTCTCCTTTTTGTTGAAGTTGAGTAGGATAGGCCTCATCCGGTAAAGTATTATTTGAAGTGAGGGTTTCTTTTCCACCAATACTTGTTCCCCATAGACCTTTATTGATGGAGTATGCAGATCTTGACCAGTCGGATTCCACTCCTTTACTTTTCAAGTATTCTATTTCTGCATCGCGCGAAAGTTTCATGTCACGGATAGGTGTGATCACCCCAATTTCGGGAACCATAATATGAAATACCAGATCGAACCGAACCTGATCATTGCCAGCCCCGGTGCTTCCATGCGCAATGTATTGAGCGCCTATTTTTTTGGCATATTCAGCAATGGCTATTGCCTGAAAAACTCGTTCAGAACTTACCGAAAGGGGATAGGTATTATTTTTCAATATATTTCCGAAGATGAGGTATTTAATGCACCTCGAATAGTATTGATCAGTAACATCCAGTGCTTTATGAGACGAAACTCCCAACCGAAAGGCTTTGGCTTCAATTTCTTTCAATTCATTTTCAGAAAAACCTCCGGTGTTCACAATGGCGGAATGGATTTCCATTTCTTTTTCTTCTCTCAAATATTTAGCACAATATGAGGTATCTAACCCTCCACTGAATGCCAATACTACTTTTTCTTTCATTATTTTTTAATATTAGTTGACGTATTACAAATCCAGCTACGCCGGACTAAAATATACTAAACCCAAAGATGATAGACATATAGTATGAATAGTATGAAGATTTACATTGAGTCTTCGTGTATAATATTGTCTTTTGCATTAGTTTTTTAGTGATATATTTTATAATTAAGGATTAGAAAGATAGCTTTTTCAAAATGGTAAAGGTTTAATACCCTTTTCTAATTTCTTGCTTATTTGCTTCCTTAACAAAAATAAAAAAAACCTGCGTTGAATGGCAAGTTTTTTATATGATTTGTTTTCATACAGAACTACCATTCAGCATTAAACCATGTCGGCCTGAGTAGTAAATTCCTGTGAAAATTAATATTCATTATTGTTTAGATTATGAAAATGTAAAGTAAAATAATTTTTATGAATAACGAAAGGGTTTTGCTTAAATATATGATATAAGTCATATTTCTATCCGAGGTTGCTTGTTGGTTATTGTTTTACTTTATTGCTTTCATATAAACACATAGAGTTTTCCAGGTATTATTTGCCTCTGGTAACATACTTTTTAACTAAAGCAACATCAGACGGTGATAAACTGGTTCGTCTAGCCATGCTAGCCATGATGCCTGTCCAACCTGACGGAGTAAAGTTATCGGGGGTATAAAGCCCATGGCAAGCACCACAGCTATTAACGTATAACGTTCGTCCTTGCTGCAATTCGGCAAGTGAAGCAGTGGTTGTGACGTCCGAGGTTGCTGGAACATAAATTGAGTCCGTTGACACTGCAGATGTATCTTTTTTACAAGCATTTATAAAAAGCAAGACGCTAACTGAAAGGGCTGCAAATTTTTCTAACCGTGTCATAATAAATGATATTAATTGACGTATGTGATATATTGTTTTGAAAACATGAAAACTACTAAAATAATATTTTAACCATCTAATTTTCACGAATTTTTTGTTTTTTAAAAAGCTACACTAAACCGGTTTGTTGTGTTTCAATTCAACAAAAAAGGTTAATAAATGTAAAACATTGAATCTTAAATTGAAACATTTTAAAAAATATTGATTTACCTTTTTACTAAAATTATATCTTTATGCCAGTAACCTGCGATTTAGAATAATGAAAAATTATTATCAAATTCTGGAGGTAAGCGAGAATAGTTCTATAGAGGAAATTAAACAGGCTTATAGGAAATTAGCCAAACAGTATCATCCCGATATTAATAAATTGCCCGACGCTTACCACCGATTCATTGAGATTTCCGAAGCATATGAGGTTCTTTTTCAACGAGCGGCTGGTAAGGACAAAGCGCAACCACAAATCGATTACGAAGAATTTCTCAATGATGTTCGCGAAACAGCAAAGAAACAAGCGCGCATGCGTTATGAAAAATTCGAACGTCAACATAAAGCGTTACGCGAAAGCGGGCTTTACGACGTTGGGTTACTGTTTAAATACATTGGTAAAATTTTGTTACCAATCTTCTCACTAGGTATGATTTTTATCCCTTTATCTGTTTGCATTTCTGAACGTTCGATTTTTCCATTCTTTTACCTATGTTTTTTTTGGTTAATTGGTGGCTTTCTACTTTATAACTCTTATCAGGAAAAAGATAAATACTTCAATTTAGGGAAATTTTACTACTCGTACAATAAAATAAAAGAACTTTACATAAAGACCAACGAAAACGCCCTGGACGAATGCTTCTATTGCAACGGATTAAAGGCTAACTCCATTCCCTTTAAAATGGAGTTGATTAAGGTGAAAGAAATTAAGCTTAGAAATAATGGACCTATGCAACACCAGGCAGGATACAACCGAAAAAATATCATTATTATTTTCCCCCGGTCTCAAAAGGCATTTATCATTCACTCCATAATCTCAACCCTTAAATTATGTTGCATTTTGGGATCGCTGCTTTTTTTACCAATTACCAGCATCGTGTGGCGTTTTATTGGAGGAATATTGATGGGCTGGATAGTATCCTCAGCATTGCTGTTGTTTTTTCAAACGCGGTCAAAAACAGCTTATATGAATAGTTATGGTATGATGATAAAAATTATTCTCTGGCTTAGCGTTATTAGTTATTGCTCAGTATTTAACCTATCAACATTCAATATCTATACCACAGCTTTAATTAATTTTGGAATAGTTTTTTATTTATTTCTGGATGCCTTTATTGAGCAAATACTAAAAATACCCCATAAACTCAATCTTTTTAAGCCATTACCAAAACAATACATTAATTTAACCAAACATTTCGAGGAAAAATGTATGTTATATCTTGAGATACCGTTCTGGACAACTATTTATCCCTTTGTTCGATGGATATTTTGAAAATACTCGTTAGTATAATTCGAAAGTATTAAGCAAACCGAACCATATTGAATTTATATGGGGTCGGCGTTGAAACAACTTCATGAAGTTAAATGAAACCAATAATTAGTTGTAAATGCCATAAAATTAATGATTAACAATAACAAAATAATTACAATATATAACTTGTGCAATTTCTAATAGAAAATAAACCTCGCTAACCTAAACTTCTTATGAGCGAACACGTATAAAATTCGGTCAACTATTTTTGAAAGTTGAAAGACAATTTTAGTAAATTTAGAAACAAATCAATTAAACTACCCAATGGCAAATTCAGCGTTCAAGTTTTTTATAGGTTGGTATCCAAAGACAGATGATATTGAGAAAAAACATAATGAACTAATAAAAGGATATGAGGAGATTAATCAGTTTGCTAAATCTGAGGAGCTGATCCATTACCTCACGCTCGACAAGTTTGTTAATTCCAAGGAATTTGCCGAACGTAAAAGTTATTTAGAAAATTTGACTTTTTCAGGTGGCGATGAACAGAAAAAAGAAATAGAATACCATCGGTTAGTAAAATGGCACGAGGTAAAGTTCTATTACAAATATAAAGCGTCATCAACGCTAGCTAATTTTTCATCACTCGAAGGATCGAAGGAAATTGCTGATTTTGAGCAACTGAAATCCTTTATGGAATCGGCGGAATTCAAAAAGGTTCAGGATTACATGAACGACAAGAAAAAATGGGAGAAAACCGACGAATACAGAAAATTGCAGGAGTTCGAAACTTTATTGAAAAATTCGGGTTTTAACGGATATTTTAAATTCGTTAAATCAAAAGAATACTCAGATTTTACAAAACTATATCAGTCTACTGAACTTGCTGCCTACGAAACACGCGAAAAATATATTCACTCCATTGAATTTGGAGAGTTAGTAAGTTCAAAAGAATTTAAAAAATCGGAAGCTTACGCGAAGTTTAAAGAATTTCGTAAGTGGAAGAAATCGTCGGCATTTAAAAATTACTTTAAGCTTAAAAAAAGCGATATGTATGCCGATTATAAGAAATTACGGAACTCCGAAGAGTTAGCGAACTATAAAGAACTGGAGACCTTCGTGAAATCACCTCTGTTTAAAGAAAAGAAGAAACAAATTGAATCACTTCGTTTTGATCAGACCTACGAATACAAAAAACTTCAGGAATACCAAAAGTTAATTTCATCACGCCGAATCAAAGATTTTTATAAAATTAAAACTTCGGAAACTCTTTCGGAATACCGCAATTTGGACGGTTCGAAAATGATTACAGATTACGAAGTACTTGAAAAATACATCAAGTCTGACGAATTCAAAAACCGAAAAATTTATTTGCTTGATTCAAAAAAGTGGCAAAAAACCGAAGAATTCAGAAAATTTCAGGAATACCAAACGTTAAAGAAGAATCAGAAAATTGTTTGGTACTTCAAAATAAAAGATTCTCACAAATATGATGAGTTAAAAACCTGGAGTCTTACCTTTGAAGATGATTTTGCTTCGGGGAAGATTGATAAAAACAAATGGATTAACCGTTATTTCTGGGGGGATGTTCTTTTAAACGATTCATATGCATTGCCAGGAGAAAAACACTTTATAACCGATGGTAAGAATTTGGAATTAAATGGAACTACTGTTAAAATAGTTACTAAATCGGAGAAAGTAACCGGCAAAGAATGGAATCCGGTATTTGGTTTTATGCCAAAAGAATTTAATTATACCTCAGGATTATTATGCTCAGGAAATCATTTCCGTGCCAAATTTGGCAAAATTGAGGCAAAAATTAAACTTGAATCGGCTTCAGGTATATTTCATGCATTCTGGTTAGGAGGAGACACCATGGTTCCACAGATCGATATATTTAAACTATATAATAACAAACTTTTGTTAAGCACTTTCTTTGGTCATCCAGAGGTTAAAGGAGGTATAAAGCATGATACCTCAACACTCAATGCCGCTAAATTTGTTGGGAAACAATTCATTTATTCTATTGAATGGGATGCTGATAAAATCATATGGCGTATTAATAATCTGGAAGTTAAAACCCAAACTGAAAATATTCCTCAGGATTCAATGTACATCGTATTAAATTCCGGTGTTGTTGGTGATCAAAACATGATTCCTTCTAAAATGGAGATTGATTGGATCCGGTGTTATCAGAAAAAATAGAGTAGTTTCATAAATATAAAGTATGAAGAGGAAACGTGGCAGTTGTGTCGCGTGTTCCTCTTCTACTTCCATTCCAAATGTTATAAAATTACTCGTATTTTATTACCTGCGTTGGGCAACTGTCTGCCGATTCCTGAATTTGCGTTTCATATTTTGCAAAATCCACTCCGGCTTTTACTACCATTTTGTCGGGTACTTCAAATACTTCGGGACAAATTCCCTCACATGCACCACACGAGATGCATTCATCATTGCTTTCATCAAGCCATACTTTAGATATTGCCATAAAAAACTTCTTTGAGTTAAACAGTAATAAAACAATGCAGGCTATTCACTTGTTTACTTATGCAATATTAAAAATAAAAGTAAGGATATTTGCCGGTAAGCATGGTAAATTCAACTAAACTATGATTTCACTAAAACAAATTCTCTTATCAGTTTTATTTTGTTTTTCCTCTTATTTTGTTTTTTCACAGCTTACAAGCAAAGTAGATGATGCCGAATCAAACGATTCTTTAAACATTTCAGAAGTTGAAGTAGTTGCTTTTCACACACCCAGTATTCTTATGGCTGTGGCAGGTGCAGTTTCTGTAATTTCAGTTGGAGCAGCGCAGAGTGGTGAAGTAAATATAGTTTCTGCATTATCAGCTAGTCCGGGTGTTTTTGTTCAGGAAGGAACTTCTGGAACCGTCAAGCTTACGCTGAGGGGAATAGGATCAAGATACGCTTATGGGACTAAAAAAATAAAAATGTTTTTTGATGACATTCCTCTATACAGCGCCGAAGGGGAAACTACTTTTGATGATATAAATCCTGAATATCTTAACAAGATGGAAATACTTCGTGGACCGGCATCAAGTATTTATGGCGCTTCATTAGGAGGGACAGTAATATTGATCCCGCAAAGATCAGTCTACAATCAATCAGAAATAAAGCTGCGTACCACAGTTGGCTCTTATGGTTACGAAAACCATTCATTAACATATGCAAACGGAAAAAGCCAAAATGACTTTTTTATTTCTTATTCTGATATTCAATCTGATGGATATCGCCAAAATAACGAATATAGCCGTAAATCCTTTTTCATTCATTTCAAACAACCATTTAACAAAAGGCTTTCCGGATCGCTGCTTCTTACCGGATCAATAATAAAATCGCAAATACCCAGTTCTGTCGATTCAGTTACATATTTTACAAGTCCCGCGAGCGGTGCGCCTACGTGGATTAATACTCGGGGTTATGAGCATCCTAATCGGATACTTGGTGGATATAAAATGACATATTCGGCATCTTTAAACTGGAATTTATCAGTAAGTATTTTTGGAACCTACCGGAAAACGGAGGAAAATAGGCCATTTAATTTTCTGCGTGAATCGGAACTATCTTATGGCTCACGAATAATGGCTGTATATTCTAAAAACACCTCAGGAATTCGATTCCAGTGGGTGTCAGGTACTAACCTTTTTTTTGAACGTTACCAAAGCAGCATTCTTGAAAATATTGGTGGAAATGGTATAATAGGAAGTCTGCAACAAAAAGGAAGGGAAAACATCTACCAAACCGATATTTTTACCCAAGGAGAAATAAAGATAAAAGGAATCACTCTTACGGCAGGTTTAAATTTTAATATCTCAGGATTTACTTTTGTGGATCTGTTTTCAGTAGATACAATCAATCAAACAGGTTTTTATCATTTTCAACCCATCTTATCGCCGCGTGTTTCCCTTGCATGGAACCCGACTGCCGGTCTAAACCTGTATTCGGCAGTCAACCATGGGTTCTCAATACCATCGCTTTCCGAAACATTGAGTCCGTTAGGTTTAATAAACCGCGAAATAAAACCTGAAAGGGCATTGAGTTTTGAGGGAGGATTGAGGCTAACGCTTTTCAGGAACGTTACGTTCGTTGATATTGCTTCGTATTATATGATAGTTACAGATTTAATTGTGCCAAAAAGGACAGGCGAAGACATATATGTAGGGATGAATGCCGGCTCTTCGTTGCATAGAGGAATAGAAATTAGCTGGCAGCAAAAGCTATTTGGCAACAACTCAGCAATAGTTAATAAATCCTTTTCAGCGACAGCCTATTTGGCTTATTCAGCCAACAGATATAATTTCCGGAATTTTATCGAAGACGAATCCGATTATTCGGGCAGAAAAATACCCGGAATGCCCAACCATAATCTTTCGGCCAGATTGGAAGCAAAGATCAAAGGATTTTATTCCAGTTTTAGCGTGATATCGGCAGGTAAAATACCATTAACAGATGGTAATGATAGATATACCAATCCGTATGTGGTTATGAATGCCAAAGTTGGATGCGAACATAAATTCGGACGCAACTGGGAAATAAACACATTAGTTTCAATTAACAACATTGGTAATCAACACTATGCTTCCATGGTGGTGGTAAATGCCCTTGGCACTGCGTCAAGACCTCCACGATTCTATTATCCTGCAATGCCCCGATGGATTACTTTTTCGTTACACATTGCTTACACAAAAGCTAATCTCTAAATATTAAAAAATAACCAGTTTAAGGAATGAAAATACTTATTCCTTTATTCCGAATAATTGGCAAACTTCTTTGTAAGGCATCTTTTTTAAATCACTTACTTTAGTGCTTTTTAACTTGGCAGACTTTAATGTATAGCTTGCGGGGATGAGAATAAAACGAAAATTATAACCAGCTGTTCCGGGTCTATTAATCATGTCCGTGGTAAATTCTATTGCACCGTAATTAGATTTTCCATCGTTGGGAAGTAAAAAATCCCAATTTGCTCCGATGATAAATGCAGGAAGAGGTCTAACGGTAAAATCATTATAAACATCGCCCGGAATACTGGCGTATGCTAAAATGGCTCCACCTTCAACAATATCTGCAGTAATGGCTGAATTTAAAACATCAAAATACCAATCAACATTGGTTGCGGTCCAAGAGTTTGGAGAATACCAAGGTGATGCAATAACATTAGCGTTTCCATCATAGCCTGCCGGTCCAACAGGTCCAGCTGGTCCCTCTTTGACACATCCTGTCCAAACAAATGATGTTAAGGCAATAAATATGATCGAAAAAATTGTCCTGATTTTCATTTTTATACGATTTTAAGTTAGTAAAGTTAAGAATTAAAATTAAATAGAGGTGATTTTATCATCACTCTAAAAGTTATAGTTCAAAGAGCAGTGCTGGTTATAAAGTTGACTTAAATCAAAAAGGCAATATCTTTCGACATTGCCTTTTTACTAACTAACAAACCTTAATCTACCTAATGAAAAGCTTTAACTAAAGCAAAGGTAAGCCCCCATCAGTTATTATTTGTTACATAATTATATTAAAAAATTACATGATTCATTCATTTTTATTAACGTTTTTTGTCTATTATTTTCATGCAATCAACAAATAGAATTAGCCAATATAGCCGCAATACTTCTCACCTCGAATTTCGGAGAAGTCAAAGTTTGTGAGCGGGAATGCGAGTTAGTGACATAGATTTTTGAGATGACCGATTCGTGCATACGCTTTTCAGCATCAACTGTAACGGTTTTGGGAAGAATAGCATGCGAGGCAATCATCCTTACTTCTTTAGCCCCGGCATCAAGGATCTGCTCAGCAGCTTTTATTGCAGTGTTTCCTGAACGAATCATATCATCGAAAATAATGGCAACTTTATCCTTTACTTTGGAAGAGGCACTGCCAAGTTTGACTTTATCAATCCCATAACGATCCTTGCTCATAATATCGTGAGGAAGCTCTGTTTTATAAGCAAGCGCTTTTACCCATTTGCCTCTTCCGGCATCGGGCGATACGAGGATAAGTTCCTTATTTTCTTGCTTTATCTTATTTATAATTTGAATCACAAGTGGTTCCGAATAGATATGATCGGAAATTCCGTTACGGCCCCCAACATTAATGATACCATCTGCATGCAGGTCAAAAAACGTTATCTTCCGTGGCATGGTGTCAAACAAGCTCTGAACCCTATAGATTCCCCTCGGACAAATGCCGGAATTAGGTTTTGAACGCTCGGCAGTAGAATAGCCAATATAAGGAACAATAACATCTACAATGTTTGCCCTGTATTGTTGTTTAAACGTACTTACCAAATCAGCTAAATCGGCATAATATCGCAGGTTTTCAGCAGAACCAATGATAATAATATGTTTGTTTATTGGGGCAAGTCTATCACAGATCTGAATTTCAAATTCCTCGTCCTCGAACTGAACCCAGTTTATCTTACCAAAAGGGATGTTTAATATTTGTGCAATTTCGATAGAAAGATACTCGGTGTTTTGTGTGGAATATATAACTTTATCAATCATTTTTACACTTTAAATAAATTAGGTTTGTAAATATATGGGAAATATCGGTAATCTATTCAAAGATTATAAATTACATAAGAAATCGAGAACTGAAAAACATTCAGGTTATCCTGATAGAATGTTTGTTCCGGATGATAAAATTTCCTGGCAAACAGAATTTCCTGAATATAATCCTATTGAATATAATGCACCAATTGTTTTAGATATAAACACTCTCTGGGCCGATCCGCAGGACATCCTAGAAGTAAATAGATCGTTTATAAGTTTTGAAGGTGAAGTAAAATTCAATAAAGGTAATCCGATAAATCCTTTTGGCAGAACAGGCTTAGGTGGGAGAGGCGTTTTA
>JANXXY010000001.1 GCA_025350365.1 Bacteroidales bacterium
ATTAAATTTTGTTTCGAAATCTCAGCCCATTTTTCAGTTTGAAATTCAAAAAGCGCCAATCCTGATGTAGGCAGGTTTTCAATTTGATGTAACAGAAAAAGGTTGGGAAGGAATGTAAATGCCGGATTATGTCCCACAATAAAAAGGTTGCACACCTTGTCGTCTGTTGAATGAATAATCTTGAGAATTTCTTCCTCTATATCGCTGTAAACGCCAGTGTCAATCACTATTTTTTCTGGAGGGTAATTTAACTCTCTTGCAACAATAAGCGCTGTGCTTAGTGCCCTCACAGCAGGACTGCTGATAATCAGATCCGGTACGGTTTTCAGCGCCTTTAGTTTTTGCGAAACTAAAATAGTATTGGAAATTCCATTCGCTTTTAGTGGTCTGTCCATATCTGCAATTGGGCCGTAGTCCCAAGTCGATTTTCCATGACGTATTATGGCAAGTGTTTTGATCATAAATTGATTTTAAATTTTAGATTTTTTTCTCCTGTTTCTTAACAACACTTCGGTAAATTTTCAGCAATATATTTAAAATGAAATACTTAGATATATATTGAAATATTTCTTTATTTCTATGTATTTCTATGTATTTCCATGTATTTTAATGTATTACATTTTATAAAAATGCAGAAGTTGAAAAATTACCGACTTCTGATTTTACAATAAATTACTGGCAAGTTCGGCGAGGTAACTTCGTTCGCCTTTAACTAAGTTTACATGGGCAAACAAATCTTGTCCTTTCATGCGATCGGCAAGATACGAAAGGCCATTACTCGAAGCATCAAGATAAGGAGAATCGATTTGCTGGATATCTCCGGTAAATATCATTTTGGTACCTTCTCCGGCTCTGGTAATAATGGTTTTCACTTCATGCGGCGTAAGGTTTTGAGCTTCATCAATAATAAAAAATATATTTGAAAGACTCCTTCCGCGAATATAAGCCAATGGAGTAATTACAATTTTTTCGTTCTTCACCATTTCTTCAATACGCAAATATTCATCGCTCATGGGTTTGAACTTGTTTTTGATGACTGCCAGATTATCAAAAAGAGGATGCATGTATGGCTCAATTTTATCTTTTACATCGCCCGGAAGAAAGCCCATATCGCGATTGGCGAGAGGTACAATCGGTCGTGCTAAAAATATCTGGTTATACAACTTATGCTGTTGAAGAGCAGCCGCCAGCGCGAGCAAGGTTTTTCCTGTGCCGGCTTTTCCAGTTAATGCTACCAACTGAATTTCAGGACGTAATAGAGCATCAAACGAAAATGCTTGCTCGGCGTTTCTGGGTTCGATTCCAAAAGTACGCTGTTTTTCAACCCTGGTCATCACTTTATTATATGGGTCGTAATGTGCTAAAGCACTGGCTTTTTCACTTTTTAATATATAATAGTGGTGACCAGCCGGGTTTTTCTTTATCCCGAATTCTATAACCGGAACACCTTCGGGTTGTTCATACAACTTAGATATCGACTGGTTATCAATACTTTCAAGAGTAATGATATTTTTGTATAAATCATCGATATCATGAACCTTATCTGTTTCGTAATCCTGTGCCATCAAGCCAATAGATTTGGCTTTCATTCTTAAATTGATATCTTTTGAAATAAGTGCAACCGATTCTTTAACGTTTTTATGATGTATAAACTCGGCAATTGCCAAAATTCGATGATCAGGTGTGTTTTCTGGAAATGATTCCTGAATATTTTTTGAAAATGCTTTACCTGTTTCAATAGAAAGCCTACCATGGCCTTTGCCGAGGGAAACGCCCTCATTAAACAAATGATCTCCTGATAATTTATCGAGTTCACGTGTAAATTCTCTTGCATTGAAGTTGATCTGATCGTTTCCTTTCTTAAGTTTGTCAAGTTCTTCAAGAACTACAATAGGGATGACGATATCATTATCCTCAAAATTAAAAATACATTGAGAATCGTGAAGCAACACATTGGTATCAAGTACAAATATCTTTTTTTTACCTTTCATATTTCAAATCAAATTTGGGTTATAGTTATCTCAATAAATATAGCAAATTTTGCACCGTTACTTTGCTAAACGAATAAAATTAACAATAAGTTCATATGGATACAATAGAAGCTATTTTAACACGTCGGAGCATCCGTCATTATGCTCCTCAACCAGTTTCAAAAGAAACGATTGAAACACTCCTGAAATGCGGAATGTATGCACCATCGGCCTCTAACAAACAACCCTGGCAATTTATCGTCATTGATGACAGAACTATTTTGGCAGAAATTATGGCTATGCATCCGTATTCTAAAATGTTAGCAGAGGCACAATGTGCTATTTTGGTTTGTGGAGACGAAGAAAAAGCTCTTGCACCAGGCTACATTCCGGTCGATTGTAGTGCGGCTACCGAAAATATTTTACTTGCAGCTCATGCATTAGGGTTGGGTGCCTGTTGGTTGGGTATACATCCTCGCGAAGAGAGAATTGCCGCCATCAAACAAATTATCGGTTTGCCCGTTAACCTTTATACGTTCCCTAAAATCCTTTAAATGAGGAGAGGTGAAGAGGCCGGTTTTATACCCGGCAATTTGCAATATAGCGGCCAGCATATGTGAGACAGAACCTTTTCCATTGGTACCAGTTACATGGATAGTTTTAAATGCCCTGTGCGGATAGTCCAAATATTTATCAAAGTAAAGCGCCGTATCCAAATTTGCTTTGTAGGCTAACTTTCCAATTCGATGAAACATTGGAAATTGGCTGAAAATATATTCGATAATTTCGTCGTAAGTCATTTCTGTAGATACTGGTTATTGGTTGCTTATTGCTGCTCCTTCCCTATTGCCTGCTTTCACCAACGATTCCAATGTATTTTCGTAGCATCGAACCTCTCAGGCATCGATGGCTGCTTCACGGGATATCCAATTGATATTAAAGTAACCGG
>JANXXY010000017.1 GCA_025350365.1 Bacteroidales bacterium
TTTAAATTTAATTTTTTTTTCTTGTTTCACCATTATATTTCGGAATGCTTTTTACCGGCAATGGTCCAGCTGGCAACGTTAATCTTTCCCTTTTCATAGGGGGTAGATTCCTCAATAATAGTAACCTTTGAAAAACCGGCATTTTCGATTTGTTTCAAATACTCTTCCCGGGTTACGGAACCTGCCCAACATTCGGCAATGGCTATGGGGTCATTTTTGTATTCTTCCGGAACAGGACTTGTCGAATAAATATCGCTTACTACGAACCGTCCGTCTTTTTTTAATAGGCGGTAAATTTCGTTCCAAACAGACTGTTTATCAGAGGCGTGGTTAATTGTACAATTGGAAATTACGAGGTCGGCAATATGATCGTTCAACCTTATTTTCTCTAAATTACTGTGAATAAATTTAACATTTTTGATACCTAAACGTTCGGCTGTAGCAAATGCTTTTTCAATCATTCCCTCTGAAATATCAATGCCAAATACAAATCCGCTTTTACCAACAGCTTCTGCAAGTCTTAATACATCAGTACCACGTCCACTTCCTAAATCGATACATACCTCATCAAGTTCAGGCATGGCATGATTAGCAGCGCCTCCGCACGACAAGCAACAATCTGATTTTGCCAGTTCGTTATATCTCTTATTTATTTCAATTAAACTCATATTTTTTAATTTGCGAATTTGAAAATTTGAAGATTTGAAGATGAGAAGATTTGAAACTAAGTTAATCCTGGCTAGAATGTTGTGCATTTCATTTTCAAATCTTCAAATCAGGTAATTTTCAAATCGGTTTAACATTTTCCACTGCTGCACGGACTATTAACTACAAACAAGCCCAACAAACCACCCATTAGAATACTCATAAACGGGTTACTTGTAATGGCGCATGTCCCGGAGGAACAGCCTACAAAAAAATAATATAAAAAACCAACCAACGCGCCAATTGATGCTGCCATAAATGGTTTCCAAAAATACCAGGAGTTAAAGAACTCCTTTACTGTTTTGGGTTTTGGTTTTGCTTCACAACTATTTTCCATGTTCTTTTATTTTAACATTTAACTTTGCAAAGGTAAATAATCAAAATAATAAATCACTATAATATCACTTAAATCTTTTCAGTATCACTAAATCTTTTTATCTTTGTCAATAGAAATAATTAATAATGAGTAAACTTTTTAATGAAGGACTAAGTCAGGAGCAACTACAGGAAATGTTTCAAAACGATGAGAAATGTTTCGAGTTTTTGGCCAACTTGAAATGGGTAAATGGTTTTATTTGTAAGAAATGTGGCAATACCAATTCATGTCCCGGAAAGGAACCTTTTTCGAAACGATGCACAAAATGCAAATCGAAAGAAACTGCTACCAACGGAACCATTTTTCATGGCGTTAAATTTCCTATCAGCAAGGCTTTCTATATCGCTTACAATGTTTGCAAGGGTAAAGAGGATATTTCGTCGTATGAATTTGGGCGTCGCTTGTCATTGCGCCAAATGACCTGCTGGACTTTTAAAACCAAAATTCAACATGCCCTTATTGGAATAGATTCACTATCAGACAAAGAACGGCATTCAATAGAGAAAATTTTAACAAGCTAATTCAAGCTTGAAGGAACTAATTCAAAAACTTTTTAAAATATTAAATAGTCACGAATGCATGATTTATAATTCTTGCATTCGTGACTGATTTGCTTTAGGGGTCAATTTCAAAGTGGATATTAAATATAAAATTGTTTTTCTGGTAATCGTTAAATAATTAATAGCTTATGATAATTATTTTTTGGCTACAAGCAAAAAAACAGGATATTTTTTATCCGTGTCTCGCTTTATTTCGAAACATAATTTGTATTCAATTTTTTTAAACCCGATATGTTTTAAGATTTTGGTAAGATTATCAGGATCAAAACCCAAATGGACTTTAACGTCGGGTCCATGAAAAGAGCCATCTTCGGTAAATAAGTCAGCAATAGCTAAATAACCGTCAGCATTTAGCAAAGTATAAAACTTGTTGAGAATGGTTTCAACACCGTTTACATGATGCAACACCATTTGATTGTAAATAATATCGAATTTTTCATCGTAATTATTGTGCTCTAAATCGTACCAAATAGGTTTTATGTGTTTTGCATGAAGATATTCAACTTTTTCCTCACACACTTTAATCATCTCACGCGAATTATCCATCAGTGTAATTTCCGAAAACTTATCTTTTAACAGAAAGCTAAGAATACCTGTACCGGCTCCATATTCAAGGGCATTCATGGAATGTGCAAGTGGAATCATTTTTTCAAGTTCGGCGGCAATGGCAACAGAGCGTTCTGTATGCATTTTATCTTTGTCCCATTCGCGGGCTCGGGAATCGAAACTACTCATCTTTTTTAAAGGTTAGGTTATGAATGCTTTCCAAAGGGTTATGCTTGCTTACACGGTCTTTCACAATCAGAGTAGAAACAAGTGATGCCGATTTCTGATTAAAAACCATACCATGCCCCACACATAATCCTATCGAAATGTTGAGTTCCGTGTTGTTTTCATTTAAAAATTCAGCTTGACCGGCAGGATTACACATGATTCCATTGCCTTCGTATCCAAGCATTTCATGTTTAGCAATACGCCTGCATTTGCAATCGACGCTATACACTTCAAAATCATATTTCAGGAATTGTCTTACCGCCTCAGCTTCTTTTGGAAACGATACGCAATGCGCAATACTAATGCGCTTGAATCCGGCTTTTAGTGCAAAATTCTTAATTTCATGTACACGATCCTCGCCACGTTTAAAAGCATCTTCAGCCGTTTGCATAATTTCAAAAGACTTGCTGTCATATAACTTTTCAATCTCTTTGTTTTTCATATTAGAATGATTTGAAATTGTATCAAATAGAGGATTTAAAAATGAGCAAATTGCTATTTTAAAATCAATTTTATTGGTTACAATGCTGTTCCATATTATTATTCTCGTGATGGTGGCAACCTTCGCCCGAATCGACTATTTTTCCCTGCAAAAATGTTTCTGTAAGTTGTTGTACATCACCTGAACATCCTCGATATACATCAATTCCATGATTGATAAGTAAATTCAATGCCCCTCCGCCCATGTTGCCTGCAAGCATCACACGGACACCTTTTTGTTGCAATATTACTGCAATATTACTTTTGCAACCACAACCTTGCGGTGAAGGCAATATTTCCGAACTTATTATCTTTTTGTTTTCGTCAATAGTGAACACTGTGTAAACTTCGCAATGACCAAAATGATCATCTACTATATTTCCCCTGGTGGGTATTGCTATTTTCATTTTAATCTATTTTATCTGGTTAATAATTTCTTTCAATGATTGTTGTGTTTCAGGGATGATAATTTGTATATTGTTTTTCCTGAACACATCTACTACTTTTGATCCAAAGCGACCTGCTATGACCATACCGATATTTTTAGTAACTAAAAATTCAGCCGCATCGCAACCAACCATTTCCTGGTGATGGCGAACAGGATTTTCGATAAATGAATTTTTATGAGTTTCGCTATCAAATAGACAAAACCAGTCACATCTGCCAAAATGTGGATCAACCAATGCATTTAGATGGTTTTCGTTTGCAGCAATAGCTATTATCATGGAACTAAATATTATCGGTTATTTCTTGTGTTTTGCAAAACGGACAATGTTTGTCCTCGATATCAGGAAGGGTAAACGTTATTTTACAACAGTTACATTTATACCAGTTTGCAATGGCAACATTTCCGCCTATAAAATGTATACAACTACCCTCAGCAAATGCTTTTGCTATTTTCCTTCGAACACTTTCGTATATTCTAGTAAGGGTAGGCCGTGAAACATTCATCAGCTTTGCCGCATCAGCCTGTCTTAATAGTTCATAATCACATAAGTTTAAAGCTTCGTATTCCTCAAAATTAATACATACATCTTCACCAGTTACCGATTGAATCCCTTGTGGTTTAAATCCATTAAAGTGAGGCGCCATCTGAATTATTCTATCCTTTTTGGTGCGTGCCATTTAAAAATTTTGATACAAAAATAATGAACATAAGTTCATAAAACAAATTTTGAATGAAATATTCACACAAAAGATAGGATCGCTATCATATTGCATTTTTAAATTCCATCGGGGCAACATTTTGCTATTAAAAAAATTAATTCCTCCATTCCTAGTCTTATCGGGATGATCCATTTTTATTTACTTTAAAGATTTATTCAATTATTAGTATCAATTTATCTGTCATCAATAGCAAACTATCATTGTTATTTTTTTAAATTATTGCAATTAAAATTTAACTTAACTTGAATTTCCAAATTTATGTCGTATATTTACGACCTTAAACATATAACTATGATAAAGACCGAATCATTTACAAAAGAACTACAAGAACTGGCAAAATTTACCAAAGTTCTTTCTCATCCTGCAAGGTTATCAATTTTGGAATACCTGGCCGAAACAAAAACGTGTATTTCAGGCGACATTTCCGATTATTTACCATTGAGCCGAAGCACAGTTTCTCAACACTTAAAAGAACTTAAAGAGTTTGGGTTAATTCATGGTGAGATTGATGGCCTTAAAATTAATTATTGCCTGTGTCATTCCAAAATTTTAAAATATAAACATCTGTTTGATGTCTTTTTCAAAGATATGACATCGATAGACATTAATTGTGAAGTAAACTGTAAATAGGGTTTTGCTATGGATAAACTGAAAGTATTAATTCTTTGTACTGGCAACAGTTGTCGAAGCCAGATGGCACATGGCTTTTTACAATCCTTCGATAAAAAAATTGAAGTTCATTCTGCTGGAACAGAACCTGCAAAACTGGTAAATTCAATAGCTGTTAAAGTAATGAAGGAAATTGGCATTGACATCAGCCATCATACGCCAAAAATGGTTTACCAATATTTGAATAATCATTGGGACTATGTAATAACAGTATGCAACAATGCTAACGAAACTTGTCCCGCCTTTTATGGAAAGGTGACCCACCGCTTGCACATTGGGTTTGAAGATCCTTCGCATGCCACAGGCACCGAAGAGTTTATCCTGAGCGAATTTCGAAAGGTCAGGGACGTGATAAAAACAAAGTTTTATGAATTTTATTTGTCATCTAAACATTAATATTATGAAAGCAGAAGATTTAAAACTGGTAGTAAAGGAAAAATACAGCGAAATTGCCAATCAATCGAAACAGCAAAACGAATCGTCATGCTGTGGGACTGTAAATTGCTCAACCGTTGATTATACAATATTCAGCGAAAATTATGAAAAGCTCGAAGGCTACAATCCCGATGCCGATTTAGGATTAGGTTGCGGTATCCCAACACATTTTGCCGGAATAAATAAAGGCGACCATGTGCTTGATTTGGGCAGCGGTGCAGGTAACGATTGCTTTGTTGCCCATGCCATTGTTGGTGAAACTGGCAAAGTTACTGGTCTGGACTTTACCGATGCTATGCTTGTAAAAGCTAATGAAAACAGCAGAAAACTTGGTTATAAAAACGTAGAATTTGTAAAAGGTGACATTGAAGAGATGCCTTTGCCAGATAAAAGCTTTGATGTTGTGGTGTCAAATTGTGTTTTAAATTTAGTACCTGATAAAAACAAGTCCTTTGCCCAAATTATGAGGGTTTTAAAGTCAAATGGGCATTTCTGTGTTTCTGATGTTGTTATAAAAGGCAATTTACCTGAAAATTTACGAAAGGATGCTGAAATGTACGCGGGATGTGTATCGGGGGCTATCGAAATGAACGAATACCTTGAAATTATTAATAAACAAGGCTTTAAAAATGTAACTGTCCACAAACAAAAGAAAATAGAAATCCCTTTTGAATTACTCGAAAACTACCTTTCAACAGATGAGATTAGAAGTTTCAAAAACGGTAAAACAGGCATTTTCAGCATTACTGTATCTGGTTATAAATTATAATAACCAGATTTTCTCATTTCTAATTGACACATCTTCAAATTAAAACTATGAGCAAAGTAAAGCAACTTTCTTTCTTCGACCGTTACCTGTGGTTTTAAGGGTGCAGTTGTTTCTATTTCGATTTCCGAAATTGCGGTTACAGTTCTAATTTATCTGGGAATGCCATTTGCTACATGACTAATAACCAATGTTGTACTTCGTAAATTGAATGGAAGCGATTGATATTATACAAAATTTATTCCATAAGTAACTTGGCTAACACCAATAGCATTGTTATTCACCATCTTTTTAATGTTTTCACTGAAAGGCGAAAAAATTATTGAATTGCCATTAGATGTGATTAGGGTAGCTATACCGTATACCATTTATTTTGCTTTCATGTTTTTTACTACTTTTTTTATAGCCAAATGGATGGGTGAAGGATACGAAAAATCTGCAACAATGGCTTTCACCGCCGAAAGCAACGATTTTGAACTCGCTATTGCAGTATCTATTGCAGTTTTCGGCATTAATTCTCAAACCGCTTTTGCTACTGTAATAGGTCCCTTGGTAGAAGTACCGGTGCTTATCCTGCTGGTAAACGTAGCGCTTCGATTTAAACGTAAATATTTTTTAAAATAAGCATAGAATCCTAATCTAATGTCGTTTAATTAAGGCTGAAAGCATTAAAGCATTAGCATAGGGCATCGCCCTATGTCGATAAAATTGTTGGTTTTTATAAGCCGAAAGAGCGTAATATTATGCCCTTAAATAAACTACATGGAATGGTAATGTGTTAATATTCATCCCAACTTTTTATCTTAATATCATCCATGCTTCGTTTGCATATTGCCGTAAGAAAGGCACTTGCCAAACGGGCATTGGTGAGTAATGGTATATTATAATCAACAGCGCTTCGGCGGATGGTATAGTCGTTATTTAATTCAGTTTTCGACAGGTCTTTTGGGATGTTAATTACCAGGTCAATTTTCTTTTCACGAATATAATCAAGAGTATTCGGTTCTTTGTCTTCATCTGGCCAGTGAAGCGCCGTAACTTCAACACCATTTTTCCGGAAAAATTCTGCCGAGCCTTTAGTAGCGAACAAATTGAACCCTTTCTCTACCAGTAATTTGGCGCTATTCAAAAGTTCAACCTTATCACGGGCAGGACCAGTGGAGAATAATATGTTCTTTTTTGGAATAGTATAACCTACTGAAAGCATTGATTTCAATAATGTTTCATAATAATCCTCGCCAATGCAACCTACTTCGCCCGTGGAGGCCATTTCAACACCCAAAACCGGGTCGGCTTTCAGCAACCTCTGGAATGAAAACTGAGGTGCTTTGATGCCCATATAATCCAGATCGAAAATAGATTTATCGATTTTCTCTACCGTAACACCCAACATAATTTTTGTTGCCAGGTCGATGAGGTTTACCTTAAGAACTTTTGATACGAACGGCATGGAACGAGATGCACGAAGGTTACATTCGATAACTTTGATATCATTATCTTTGGCAAGATATTGAATGTTAAAGGGTCCTGAAATATCAAGCTCTTTGGCAATTTTTCGGGCTATCCGTTTGATACGGCGAACTGTTTCGAAGTAAATTTTTTGAGGAGGAAAAACCATTGTGGCATCACCACTATGCACTCCGGCAAACTCAATATGTTCAGAAATAGCATAAGCCATTATTTCTCCCTTACTGGCCACAGCATCAATTTCAATTTCTTTTGAATTCACAATGAATTCCGAAACTACAACCGGATATTTCTTCGATACGTTAGCCGCCAGCTCCAGAAAATACTTCAGTTCATCGCGGTTCGAAACTACATTCATTGCTGCGCCTGAAAGAACATATGAGGGGCGAATCAAAACTGGAAAACCAACCATTTCGGTAAATTCATAGATATCGTCGATGCTTGTAAGCTCTTTCCAACGAGGTTGATCGATGTGTAGATTATCGCACATAGTCGAAAATTTATGACGATCTTCGGCTCTGTCAATAGAAAGAGGTGAAGTCCCCAGAATCGGAATTTGCTGATTATGCAGTCGGATAGCCAGGTTGTTGGGAATTTGTCCACCGGTGGATATAATTACACCTCTTGGGATTTCCAGATCGGTAATATCCAATACTCGCTCCAGCGAAAGCTCATCAAAATAAAGACGGTCGCAAACATCGTAATCGGTGCTTACTGTTTCAGGATTGTAATTGATCATAATAGATCGGAATCCCTGTTCTTTGATGGTATTGAGTGCACTAACACCACACCAGTCAAATTCAACTGAACTCCCAATACGATATGCTCCGGAACCTAAAACAACCACCGATTGATTATCCCTTTCAAATTGTACGTCATGTTCCTGACCATGATACGTCAGATAGAGGTAATTGGTTTTGGCAGGGTACTCTGCGGCAAGGGTATCAATTTGTTTTACGCTTGGTACAATGTTATGGGACTTACGGAATTTACGAACATTGAGAATATAATCCTCCATCTGGTCATTGTCACCTTTCAGAACGAAACGAGCCACCTGGAAATCAGAATACCCCGAGCGTTTGGCATCTCTCAATAGTTCGAGAGGCAATTCCTCAAGCGAATTGCTTTTTTCGAGATTATTTTTTAAGTCAAAAATATTCCTGAGTTTGATCAGAAACCATTTATCGATTTTAGTTAATTGGTGTATTTGATCTACAGTAAGTCCCTTTTCAAAAGCACTTGCGATAACAAAA
The DNA here is from genome assembly GCA_025350365.1 of Bacteroidales bacterium. GTDB lineage: Bacteria > Bacteroidota > Bacteroidia > Bacteroidales > JAAUTT01 > JAAUTT01. Next base: position 8,653 of record JANXXY010000017.1, read on the forward strand.
ATTCGCATGTCGGTGGGTTCCGACAATTCTTTCTCAATATCTTCGAGTTCAATATCACGATTTCCAACAAACCCGTGCATTCCCTGGCCGATCATTCGTAAGCCTTTCTGAATGGCCTCTTCAAATGTTTTTCCAATGGCCATTACTTCACCCACGCTCTTCATTGATGATCCGATTTGTTTGGAAACACCCACGAATTTGTTCATATCCCAACGGGGAATTTTACAGACGATGTAGTCAAGCGCCGGTTCAAAAAAAGCAGAAGTAGTTTTAGTAATAGAATTTTTCAATTCGTGAAGACCATATCCAAGAGCCAGTTTGGCCGCTACGAAAGCCAGCGGATAACCTGTTGCTTTCGATGCCAAAGCCGATGAGCGGGACAGACGTGCATTTACTTCAATTACGCGATAGTCTTCAGAATTTGGATCAAGCGCATACTGAACATTGCATTCACCAACGATACCAATATGCCGGATAATTTTAATGGCTAATTGCCGCAGTTTATGATATTCAGCATTTGTAAGTGTTTGTGATGGAGCTACAACGATGCTTTCGCCTGTATGGATTCCCAGTGGGTCGAAGTTCTCCATGTTACAAACTGTAATGCAATTATCGTATTTGTCACGCACCACTTCGTATTCTACTTCTTTCCAGCCTTTCAGGGATTCTTCAACTAACACTTGAGGAGAATATGCAAACGCTTTGCTGGCTAGTTTTTTAAGCTGATCCATGTTATAACAAAAACCTGAACCAAGGCCGCCTAGTGCATATGCTGCACGTATGATCAATGGAAAACCAAGTTTTTCGGCAGCGGCAAGCGTGTCGTTGAGGTTCGATGCAGCAATGCTTCGTGCAGTTATTACATCTATTTCGTTGAGTTTATTTACAAACAATTCACGATCTTCAGTATCCATTATGGACTGAATAGGAGTACCAAGAACACGAAGATTGTATTTTACGAAAATGTTGTCTCTGAACAGAGCAATACCGCAATTTAGGGCTGTCTGTCCACCAAAAGCAAGTAGTATACCATCCGGTTTTTCCTTTTGAATAACCTTTTCTACAAAGTAAGGTGTTACCGGCAGAAAGTAAATCTTATCGGCTAATCCTTCAGATGTTTGAACAGTGGCAATGTTTGGGTTGATGAGTATGGTATACACACCTTCTTCATGCAATGCTTTGAGCGCTTGCGATCCCGAATAGTCAAATTCACCCGCTTCACCGATTTTTAGCGCACCCGAAC
>JANXXY010000040.1 GCA_025350365.1 Bacteroidales bacterium
CTTTAAAGTTGTACAAAACAAGCTTCTTTGGGCAATTAGCCAACAAACGGCAGCCGAATTAATATTCCGTTGTGTCGATGCTTCTTTGCCATTGCTTGGTATGCAGTCGTATGACAAAAAAACTGTGTAAGCATTAAGAAAGCTGATGTAAGCGTTGCCAAAAATTACCTTGCCGAAGACGAAATAAAGCTGTTGGGGCTTTAGTAGAACAATACCTTGCTTTTGCCGAAACAATGGCACAACAGCAAACCCCCATGTACATGAAAGATTGGATTGAACGCCTCGATTCCATCCTGCAACTAAACGGCAGGGAATTACTCGCACATGCCGGAAAAATAAGCCATCAAATGGCTTTAGATAAGTCGGGTGCAGAATATGAAAAGTTCAAAGAGGAACAAAGGAAATTATCCATAGAAGATAGTTTAAAGGAGATTGAAGAGGATATTAAAAAGCTAAAGGAATTACCCAAAAATGAACAGCAATTCTCGAAGGTAAATAAATGAGCTTGGATTTGTTATGCGAGAACGATTTAAAAAAAACTAATTCTTGGCATTTAAAAATATTTCAATTCTAAAATGTAAACTTTCTGTAAACCGGCAAATAAAAAAGGGTTTCAGAAAAACGCTGAAACCCTTGTCTTTATTAGTGTCGGGGTGAGAAGACTCGAACTTCCGACCACTTGCACCCCATGCAAGTACGCTAGCCAACTGCGCTACACCCCGGTTTGTTTTTGTTGATTATTGCAAATTTTAGTATTTTAATATCCATAAAGGCAACAATCATTTTAAAGGCATCCAAAATTAACAATCTTGTCATAATCTGCAAAATTTTGATGGTTATTTATCGGCACGGCTTTTGAAAACATTATATCTTTGAGATTCTTTATATAGTACATAAATTTGAACGATAAAAAAATAAGTAAAACATGAGTTTATTTAAACCCTTGGAAAATAATAACGACAGTAAAGAAAATAATGATTCAATAAACGTAGTGGAGCATGTTAAATGTTTAATTATTGGATCGGGCCCTGCCGGATATACTGCCGCAATTTATGCTGCACGTGCCAATCTGTCACCCGTATTATATGAAGGATTGCAGCCAGGCGGACAATTAACAACAACAACCGAAGTCGAGAACTTTCCGGGTTATCCCGATGGTATTACCGGAACTGAAATGATGGAGGATCTTAAAAAACAATCTTTTAGGTTTGGCACCGATGTCCGTTATGGATATGCTACTCAAACCGACTTCTCCTCGAAGCCTCACAAAGTTTTAATAGATGGTGAAAAATGGATTTCAGCCGATGCTGTCATTATTTCAACCGGCGCTACTGCCAAATATCTGGGTATGGCTTCCGAAGAAAAGTTTAAAGGTTTTGGCGTTTCTGCTTGTGCTACTTGTGATGGGTTCTTTTATAAGGGAAAAGTGGTAGCCGTAGTTGGCGGCGGAGATACTGCCTGTGAGGAAGCTTCCTATCTATCCGGCTTATGTAAGAAAGTGTACCTGATTGTCCGTAAAAATTATTTAAAAGCCTCAAAGGCTATGCAGCAGAGAGTATTTAATACATCTAACATTGAAGTGCTTTTTGAACATCAAACAAAAGAAATTATTGGAGAACAAGGTGTAACGGGAGTAATTCTAATCAATGCCAAAGGAGAAGATGTGAAGGTCGATATCGACGGTTTCTTTGTAGCGATCGGACATGTTCCTAATTCCGATATTTTTAAACCACTCATTGAAATGGACGAAACGGGATATATTATCACTCAGCCAGGCACAACCAAAACAAATGTAACGGGTGTTTTTGCTTGTGGCGATGTACAGGATAAAAATTATCGTCAGGCAGTTACTGCTGCAGGAACTGGCTGCATGGCCGCATTGGATGCCGAGCGCTATCTGGGTGAAATTCAATAAAAAAGACTGCCAGGTATACCATGAACACCAAAAGCAAAAAGGCACGAAGAAAAAACTCAGAATATCTTCGTGCCTTTTTGTTAAGTAAATACTTATTCCGGTAAACCGAATACTATTTCGCCATCACCACGCGGTCGCCCTGATATTTACCAGCTTTTAATTTTTCCTGAACTTCAGCAAAAGCCTTAATGGTATATTCAACATCTGCAAGTGAATGCGATGCCGTTGGAATTATCCGCAACATAATTACTCCTTTTGGTACAACCGGATACACAACAATGGAGCAGAAGATATTGTAATTTTCTCGTAAATCAAGAATAATGTTTGTTCCTTCGGGTACAGAACCATTAAGTATAACAGGTGTAACAGGCGATTCGGTATTTCCTAAATTAAATCCTTTGGCACGCAACCCTTCCTGAAGTGCGTTTACTATGGTCCATAGGTTTTCGCGTAGCTGCGGTTGTGTTTTTACCAGTTCCAATCGTTTCAAAGCTCCCACTACCATAGGCATAGGTAACGATTTTGCGAAAATCTGGCTACGCATATTGTAACGTAGATAATCGATCACAATCTCAGGTCCTGCAACAAAGCCACCTATTCCGGCCATTGCCTTTGCGAATGTTCCAAAATACAAGTCTATCTCGTCCATTACCCCAAGATGTTCCGATACACCTCTTCCGTTTGCGCCCATGGTTCCAAAACCATGAGCATCATCAACCAGAATTCTGAAATCGTATTTTTTCTTGAATTCTGCGATCTTGTCAAGTTTGCCAAGGTCGCCGGACATTCCAAATACTCCCTCGGTAATAACAAGTACACCACCATTTTGCCGGGCGGCAAGTTTGGATGCTTTATCAAGTTCTTTTTCAAACCGTACCATATCATTATGTGGAAAAACAAAACGTTTTCCCATGTGTAAACGAAGGCCATCAATAATACATGCATGAGCCTCTGAGTCATATACAACTACATCATGACGGTTTAAAAGGGTGTCGATGATTGAAATCATGCCCTGATAACCGAAATTTACCAGGTATGCATCTTCTTTTTTCTCAAATTCAGCCAATTGACGTTCAAGTTCTTCATGCAAACTTGTTTGTCCCGACATCATACGGGCGCCCATTGGATATCCCAGCCCCCAGTCTTTGGCACCTTCAGCATCAGCTTTTCTAACTTCCGGATGATTCGCCAAACCCAGATAATTGTTTAAACTCCATGTGAGTACTTCTTTTCCACGAAATTTCATACGTGGTTTAATTTCACCCTCTAGTTTTGGAAAAATGAAGTATCCGTGTGCTTCTTTTTGGTATTGTCCGAGAGGGCCTTTATTATTTTTTATTTTTTCAAATATATCCACGGCTAAAAATATTGGTTATTTTTACAAAGGCACAAAACTACATGATTTTTTTAAAACCTTAACCTGTTTAACCCATAAACTTTAATGACCCTTCCTCCAAAACACCCTTCCAAAATGGTGAGACATTGCACACATCATTGTATTTATCGTCCTTATATGATTTGAAATGGTAGGGATTTTCTGATTTTAAAATATCCATCCTAGGCGGTGACAATAAAATATAATAGTCATTAGTGGCGATAAAAATTGAAATATTTTGTACCCAAATCCGTTATAACTGAAAAAATAAAAGTTTTTTATGATTTATTTTTAATAATCGATTACATTTGCAAAACATTTTTCTTATATGAAATTTAAGCTATTATTTATTGGCATTCTGGTATTTACGTTGGTTTCCTGCGGCCAATATGAAAAGATTCTTAAGAGTACTGATTATACCTTAAAGTATAAGAAAGCTTTTGAATATTATAATAATGAGGAATATACGCATGCCGCAAATATATTCGATCAAATTGTTGGTGTTTTCAGAGGTACCAATAAGTCAGATACTGTAAGTTATTATCAGGCAATGAGTTATTATAAGCAGAAAGATTTCATTATGTCAGGACATTATTTCAAATCTTTCTTTGAAACTTATCCTTATTCATCATTTGCTGAAGAGGCTGAATATTTATCTGCTTACTGCTATTATTTGAATAGTCCGCCACCTACTCTTGATCAAGAAAATACGACCGTAGCAATTGAATCATTTCAATCTTTTATGAATAAATATCCTGGCAGCAAGCATGTATTGGAATCAAGGCAGTTTAAGGCAGAGTTAGAGGATAAATTGGTTGAAAAATCAAAGCTAAGCGCTGTACTTTATTATAATTTAGGGTTATACAAATCTTCAATTATAGCTTTAAAAAATAGTTTGGCTGAATATCCAAATACCAAGTATCGCGAAGAATTGATGTGGTTGGTTCTTGATTCGAATTACGAATTAGCCAGAGGTAGTGTGGAATCGAAAAAGAGAGATAGGTTTCAGTCTACAGTGGATGAATATTATTCTTTTATAGCTGAATTTCCTAAGAGCAAATATAAAAGGAAGGCTGAGGACATTTATGAAATCTCTGGGAAAATGGTTAAATAGTTTGTAAGTTTTATCACGTAAATATAATTTTTTTTAGATATGATGGATTATAAAAAGTCGAAGGCTCCAATCACAACAGTAACAAGGGATTTGGACAAACTTGATGCTCCCACTGGTAATATTTACGAAACTGTTATAATTGTTGCCAAACGGGCTAATCAGATAAGCGTTGAAATGAAGCAGGAACTAAATCGCAAGCTGGAAGAATTTGCTTATTATACCGACAATCTTGAAGAGGTATTTGAAAATCGTGAGCAAATTGAAATTTCGAAATTTTATGAGCGGTTGCCAAAATCAAATTTGATTGCGCTTCAGGAATTTTTTGATGAAGAAATATATTATCGTAATCCTAATATTATAAAGGCTTAAAAGACTACATGTTATCATGTACTAAATAAGTCGAAAGTTGTTGTATATAGGTTATTTTAATAGATTTGTAAACAACAAGTCTGATGAACCTGAAAGGGAAACATATAATACTCGGAATTACAGGTGGAATAGCAGCTTACAAGGCTGCTTTTCTTGTGAGATTACTTGTGAAAGAGGGAGCGGAGGTTAGAGTTATGATGACTGCTATGGCTAAGCAGTTTATTACACCCTTAACGATGGCTACTCTTTCGAAAAATCCAATTATTGTTGAATTTTTTGATCCGGAAAATGGGAAATGGAATAGCCATGTAGATCTGGGATTATGGGCCGACCTTATTGTAATTGCCCCGGCAACAGCTAATACAATTGCTAAGATGGCAAATGGTATAGCCGATAATTTGTTATTAACAACCTATCTTTCTGCCAGATGCCCTGTAATTATTGTTCCCGCAATGGATCTGGATATGTTTGCACATGCAGCAACTCAAAAAAATATTAACACGTTACGGTCAATTGGGAATATAATCATCGAACCTGCAACAGGTGAATTGGCGAGTGGTCTTGATGGAAAGGGCAGGATGGAAGAACCCGAAAATATTATTACAATAGTCCGGAATATATTAGGCGATAAAATTAAGGATCTGGCAGGGAAAAGGATTCTTGTCACGGCAGGGCCTACTTATGAACCAATTGATCCGGTTAGGTTCATTGG